>CAZWUO010000098.1:0-12583 GCA_964636675.1 uncultured Ectothiorhodospiraceae bacterium | reverse complement strand
ATTACTTGATTCGCTCTCTGTTAAAGATCTCGCCAACAAGATTCGTGCTTGTTGATCTCTCGCGACCCGTCTTCTTGTTATCCCGCTTAACGGTCTTAAAGAAGTTGCTGTTGTCTGCGAAAGAGCGGTGCATTATAGGGGCATAATTTTTTTGGTCAATTGTTTTCTTGGCTTATTTTCAATAATTATTATTAGTTTATATTTAACAACAGGTTACACCATTGGCGAACGCATCAGCCACAACTATATACATGACAGACCGTAATCATCGAAACTTTGCGCAGACAGGTTTCGCAAAGCCTCAAGCGCACACCCTGAATACACGTATTCGCATACATACTTCTGCTGGTGCACCAACCCTATAATATGGCTGGTGTACCGCGGGGTGTTGACTCAATTAAATGTCACGCGAAACAAGTTCTCCTCACCCCACCCCAACACAAACAAGCAAACCCCTCTATGACAATTAACACTTTGCGCGCTAAATTCTTTGACTGAGTTTCGCCGTTAACAAACACATCTAAGAAACACGACAACTTTAAAAAAAGAATTAAAACAAAGCGCTAATGGGTCGATACCTACCACAGGGAAGACTCGTTATAAAATCGAATATATGTTAATTTTAGTGGTTTGGCAGATAAATTGAATGGGTTATTATTATAATGGTTATTAGTAAAAGGATTACCAAGTGCATTTAAAACCCAATCAGATTATGCCTATACACGTCAAGATATTACACGGATTCATTATACTGTTGGGCGTAGTCTCGACCGGAGCCGTATTATCGCTTTTCTCAATGAATGCCAACGCAACTAACAGCGACAAAGGATCTCTCGCGGAAGAGGTAGAGCGCTATACGCTGACCCTGCAGCTACCACCCCATACACGTAAATCCAGCATCCAGCAAAACACCAAGAAATTCTTTAGTGCGCAGATCATCAAGGTCAAAAGAGGCGATACGATATCCAGCATCTTTAACCAAGTCGGACTTGGGCAATCAGCAATCAACGAGGTTTTTGCACTCGGTAAAAAAGCCAAGCGACTCACTCGATTAATCCCTGGACAGACGCTGGAATTCAAACGGGTAGAGAACAAACTCATCGCTCTAACCTATACCATTGACCCGCGGAATAAAATCATAATTTTACGCGACAATGAGCAACTCACATTCGCGCGCGAAACGCGAGACTATGATAAACGTGTCACTTATGCGGCGGTAGAAATTAAAAACTCATTATTTGAGGCCGCACAAAGAGCCGAACTCCCCGAGTCTGTCACCATGGATCTCGCGTATATATTTGGCTGGGATGTCGATTTTGCGCTTGATATACGTCGCGGAGATTCATTCACCGTTTTATATGAAGAACTCTATCTCGACACCAAAAAAGTCAAATATGGCGACATAATAGCAGCGGAATTCACCACCCAAGGCAAAACATTTAAAGCCATACGTTACACCGATCCCAAAGGCAGAACTGATTATTATTCTCCAGATGGCAAAAGTATGCGCAAAGCATTTTTGCGCACTCCGGTTGACTTTACCCGAATCAGTTCACGCTACGGCAACCGCAAACACCCGACGCTAAAGAAATGGAAAAAACACACTGGCGTTGACTATGCGGCACCAAGAGGAACCCCGATAAAAACCTCAGGCAGCGGAAAAATCGTGCATCGCGCACTCAAAGGAGCCTATGGCAAAACGGTTATTGTTGATCACGGCAATGGATACAAAACACTTTACGCACACCTGAACAACTATAATCGTAAAGCTCGCAAGGGCAAACACGTCACTCAGGGACAAATTATCGGCTATGTCGGTAGCACCGGTCGCGCAACTGGGCCACATTTACACTATGAATTCCAGGTCAGGGGCAGACACCGCAATCCTCTGACGGTAAAGTTACCCGACGCATCGTCTATAGCAAAAAAATATCGTGATGACTTCACTGCCAAAGCTGAACCTTTATTAGCGCAACTGGATATGGTAAGAAATATTCGGGTCGCCGAACTCTCTTTTTAAAAGGTATAGCACGCTATGAGCAAGCTCTATATTGGTCTAATGTCAGGAACCAGCCTAGATGGTGTTGATGCCGCGCTGGTTGAACTCAATAATAATCACAGCACCATTATTGAGGCCCATACACAGACTTTTCCTAAAGGCTTGCATGACGACATTCTGAAGCTCTGTACATCCAGCGATAGCAACGAAGTCGAACAAATGGGCCAATTGGATAATCGTATCGCTGACCTGTTGACCCAGAGCGTGAAAACATTACTGGATAAAAGCGGCAAAACGCATTCCGATATCATCGCAATAGGTTCTCATGGACAAACCATAAGACATAAACCCGAAGCAGAGCATCCCTTTACTTTACAAATTGGCAATCCCGCACTCATTAGTTTCCGTACTCACATTGACACTGTAGCTGACTTCAGGCGTAGCGACATAGCCAGCGGCGGACAAGGGGCTCCGTTAGTTCCCGCATTCCATAATGCTGTTTTTGCCAGTCGCGAGCATACTAGGGTTGTGCTAAATATAGGGGGCATAGCAAATATAACTGTATTGCCGCAAGATCAAAACCAAGCCGTTATTGGCTTTGATACCGGGCCAGGAAACATGCTTCTCAATGCATGGATAGAAACCCGTCAGGGGAAACCTTTCGACAATGAGGGGGCATGGGCGGCTAGTGCAACACCTGACCAAAAGCTATTAGACGCATTACTAAAAGAAGCATTTTTTCATCGTTCTCCACCTAAGAGCACAGGGCGGGAACTCTTCAATCTTGCTTGGCTGGAAAAAATATTAGTCCATCATGGACGCTGCTTAGCGCCGGCTAAAGTCCAAGCAACATTATCTGAATTAACCGCAACATCAATCAGTAAAGCGATTAAAAATTATGGCCAAAATTGCTCAGAAGTATTGATATGCGGTGGTGGAATGCATAATACCGACCTCATTCGACGCATTGAAAGCAAATTGCCTCAATGCTCAATTCATTCTACCGCAGAATTTGGATTCAACCCCGACTATGTAGAAGCCGCTACATTTGCTTGGCTTGCCAAGCAAATGATCGAACGCATACCCGCAAATCTACCATCAGTCACCGGCGCAAGCCAAGCGATGATACTTGGCGCACTTTATCCGAGCAGCGCTGCAACTTAAGGTAGAACTTGAACCTCGATTAATCAGCGGCTCCCTAACTGCGCTGACTCAGCGGAACATAAGGACGCGCAGGTTCTCCAGTATAAACTTGGGTCGGACGAAAAATACGATTATCCACAAGTTGTTCACGCCAATGCGCCAACCAACCCGCAGCTCTCGATATGGCAAATAAAGAAGTAAATTGGTCGGTAGGGATTCCCATTTCGGAATACAAAATGCCAGAATAAAAATCCACATTTGGGTAAACACCCTTATGCGCAAGATTTTCTTCTGCTGCGGCCTCTAAGGCCAATGCAGTTTCAAATAATGTACTAATTTTTCCCCCACGCTGGGCAACGAACTTTTCCATCAAGCCCTGGAGTATCGTGGCGCGTGGATCTTTTACCGAATATTCTCTATGCCCCAGCCCCCAAATTTTTTCTTTATTTTTTAGCTTTGCGTCAAGCCATTTCCGCACATTCGCTGGATCACCTATCTCGCGTAACATTTCAACCACTTTCTCATTCGCGCCACCATGCAAAGGACCGGATAGCGTACAAACAGCGGCGGCTACAACCCCATAAGGACTCGCCAGTGTCGACCCCGCAACCAGTGCTGCAAATGTTGAAGCATTTATCGTATGCTCAGCATGTAACACAAGACATGTGTCGATAATATCTACATACAGAGGATCCGCCTCTTCGCCGGTAAACATATACAGAAAATTCTCGGCAAAAGACAAATCAGATCGTGGCTCTACCGGGTCGTAGCCATTACGAATATGCTCCCAGTCTGTGACTAAACCAGGCATGCGCGCAATGATTTTCACTGTCATATTGTGAATATAATCCAAATCTTCACAGAGACCCGGTGATGTTAAACAATCATTAGCCGGGTAAAACATCGCAAGTGCAGCAACCGAGGTCTGCAACATCTCCATAGGATGGCCAGTTGCAGGTAATGCCTTCATCAGCGACCGAATATTGAACTTAATCTGTCGATTCTTTCTTAGCTGATCATCAAACACTGCCAATTCGTGCGCCGTTGGGAGCCTACCATCCAGTAATAACAAACAGGTCTCTTCGAAAGTACTGTGCGCAGCAAGCTCACTAATCGCATATCCACGATAGGCCAAAATACCCTTTTCACCGTCAATATCTGAAATATTAGATTTAGTAGCCGGAACACCTTCTAAGCCAGGCAAATACTCATTCATAGCAAGCTCCTTCAAATACGCTGCAATAATCCCCGACAATAAAAAAAGGAGGCTGAATAACCTCCTTTATTTACAATTACTTACAAACTTTCTCAGAACAGAATCAGATCACACCGAAAAAGAAGAGCCACAGCCACAAGTCGTCTGGGCATTAGGGTTTCGAATAACAAACTGAGAGCCTTCTAAGTCTTCTTTATAGTCAATCTCAGCTCCAACAAGATATTGATAACTCATTGGATCTATTAGCAAAGTCACGCCATCTTTCATCACTGAAGTGTCATCGTCGACTTTATTTTCATCGAATGTAAAGCCATATTGGAAGCCGGAACACCCGCCGCCAGTGACAAACACTCGGAGCATTAAATTATCGTTACCCTCTTCCTCAATTAATGCTTTAACTTTAGCCGCAGCCGATGCAGAAAAATCGAGGGGATCGGGGATATCATGTAATTCTTCAGTCATATTTATCTCCAAATACTTGACCGCTAGTCATTACCCAAAGTATCCGTTTTCAAGGTGTTCTAGTCAAGTATTACTCGCCTGAGCCGCGGAACTCGTCGAGCTAACAGAAGAAGCGACTTTCGTCTGTGCCTGCTCCTCCTTCATGTGAGTGAGTGCTGGCTTTTCTTCTTCAGCGACCCTATGCACTAATTTACCATTAACCTCCGCGCCAATCGCCATTTCGATTAAGTTATAATATACATTACCGTTTACGCGTGCATTTGTGGCTAATTCGATTCGCTCAATCGCATGAACATCTCCAATAACACTGCCATTTAGTATGACATTGGCCACTCTAACCTCGCCTTCAACCTTTCCTTGATCGCTTACCGTCAGCAAAGCAAATTTATCATCGCCAATCACATTGCCTTTTATTTTCCCATCTACGTGCAAACCTCCATTAAAAATAAGATCACCTTGAATCTCAGTATTTTGCCCAATCAAAGAGTCAATTTTTGCTGTACGTTTCTTTTTTCCTATCATGTGGTTCCATCTGCCTTATTAAAGTCCTAAACGCTGGTATACATCCCTGCTAGTGAAATTATCGACACGCTATACCTCAATCTTAATACCGTTTTACACGAAGAAGAGACATTCTAATCAAAGCAATAACTCATCCAACTTCACCTAGCACATCGTTAAAAAAATCTAACAATGCACAATAGAGGTGTCGTCAATTAATATATCTTTTCAGCACATCTGAAGCAGTGCAAATTTTAATGACATCAAGCTACAGCTCTTCACTTTTGAAGGTTAAGTAAACCCGACAAGCTGCCGATTGTATTATTGTGGCCATTAAAACAAAAGCTTTTTACTCAGCAAGTCGCAATTTGTCAGATGATATGTTCGCTTAAACTATATTTGTAACATTTTGTAATAGAAAAGATTTCGCTATCACGCGACACTTTTTGTCGTTAAAGCACAACATGCATTAAAATTCAGGATACATGTTGAATTGATTAATTAATAACATAACTAATAAGACATACCGTGAATTTAAATAAAATACTCAATTGTACCGGATGTGTAACCACAAAACGCTTACTCAGTATCGTTTTATTATTGCCACTCAATACGTTTGGTTCCACACTTTATGTCAGCGACAACCTTCGAGTGGGCATAAGACCTGCCCCAGAAGCGAACACAGCGTCTTTAGTCGTGGTAAGTACCGGCACAAAACTTGAACTTATCGAAAAAAAAGGACGATATATCAAAGTGCGTAGCCCTAGCGGTATCGAAGGTTGGATAAAAGGCGCCTATCTATCGACTAAAAAACCATCATCCATAATCCTAAAACAAGCACAATCAAAAATCAAAAAGCTAGAAAAAGAGATTAGCTCACTCTCCAAAAACACATCCGATGAAAGATTAGCTCAGAACTTAGACTCACCACTTATTACCCGCTTACAAGCTGAGAAAACACAACTCCACCAACAAATTGAAAAACTTAAAATGTCACCCGAAAGAATCGAATCGAGTGCCCAAGAAAACCCCAAATTTGCTATTAATCTAAATTTTTTAAATAATGAAGTCATTGCAATTATATTCGGTTCTCTCGCTTTTTTAGTCTCGCTGGGCTTCTTATTTGGAGTCTCTTGGCACAAACGCCAGGTAACAAAAAGACTCGGTGGACTTAGCTTGTAAGAATCACAACATTGCACAAACTTGGATTCATGCTAGCATGATTATATTATTTATCGTTATGCTAAACTGTTTTAGAGCCTCCTCAAAAAATAACCTATTGTTGGGCATGATTAGAAAGTTTCTTTTTTGCAGATCGATTTTTAAATTAAAGAACGCGGCGTTCCCTATACTTATGTTCTCCTGCGTACTCAGTCCTGTTAGTGGTCTAGCCACTACCCAAGACTGGATCAAAATAGAAGAACTACTCCAGTCACAACAGACATCCATTGCAAAAAACCGACTTAAAGACATATTAAAAGCTAGACCAAATGAGCCACTAGCAGAATTATTGTTAGCCCAAGCCTACACCCAAGAAAATAATCCAGGGGCCGCCATTCGTATTTACCAACGCATTGCTCAGCAAGATAATACACCTCCTTCTGTCATTAATAATTTGGCTGCATTATACGCAAAGCAAGGAAATCTCACTAAAGCCTTACTCCTTTTGCAACAAGGAATAAAAAATGACCCGCGCTTTTCCATCCTTAGCGAAAATATAAATCACATCTATGGCGTTCAAGCATCGAATGCTTACAAAAAAGCACTCGCTAAACCCAATGTGGCACCCGATCAAGCTAACAATTCAATAAACCTCAAGCTTATGCCAGTAGATCTACAAAGATACATAAACCTACCTCAGGCAAAAAAAAACGCAAGCAAACCTATTAACAATACACTATTAAAACAAGACGTCATGCACACTGTTAATTCATGGGCAAAAGCATGGAGCGCAAAAAATGTTGAAAAATATCTTACATTTTATCATCAAGACTTTCAGTTACCGCGGAATGTTTCGCGTAAAAATTGGAACGCATTTAGAAAAAAACGATTGCAAACCCCAAGATCGATATCTGTTACAATCAGAACCCCGGTTTTGTTAACCGCTTCTGATCGAAATATGGCTGTCGTTGAATTTACCCAGAACTATCGATCAGACACTTTTCGCGAGACTAGCCAAAAACTATTGATTCTTAAAAAAACACGTAACGGATGGAAGATTATTCGTGAATACTTAGCGAATTAAGTCGCGAAAAAACTTGGAGCCTCCTCGGCAATTAACCGATTATCAACCATACTTAAGATGAAAAAATTTACCCTACGCACTATTTTTTCAACTCTGCTCATTATTACTGCATTAACATTAGGTAATCGGGTTCTGGCAAGCCATCATCACCTGAAACTTTCAGAGTATGAAAACCAGGTAATTAGCATACTTGAAGACATTATCGAAGCACGACTTGACTCCGCCTTATCTAAGGCTAAATTGCTCACTACAAGATACCCTAACTTCAATCTCGCACAATTAATTTATTCTGATTTATTACTCGCCAAATCACGCGGTATTACCCAGTTTGCTGAATTGAACAAAGGCAAGAAACACAGTGCCCAACAAATTCTTTCTGAAGCTCAACAACGCTGGCAATACGTTGAACAACAACAGCATGAAGAATTAATTCCAAGCGTATTATTGAAATTATCCAAAAAACAAAAACATGTTGTCGTCGTGGATTTAAAAAAATCTCGGCTCTACCTTTTTGGTAATGAACGCGGCCAACCTAAATTAATCAATGATTATTATGTGTCCGGCGGTAAAAATGGTGCTGGAAAACGCATTGAAGGCGATAAAAAAACACCGATTGGCGTCTACTTTGTCAGTCGGTATTTGTCACCCGAGACCTTACCCGAATTTTATGGACACGGTGCGTTTCCTATTAATTACCCAAATGGCTGGGATAGGCACCTCGGCAGAACGGGGCACGGCATTTGGTTACACGGCAATCCGCTAGGAACGTTTACCCGCCCACCGCTGGATAGCGACGGCTGTGTCACCGTGACCAATTATGAATTCGATAAAATCAAACCATTAATAGACGTGGGAAAAACACCTTTTATTATTGGTGAAAATATTCACTGGCAAAACCGTAACCACGTTATTTCGCAGCAAAAATTATTTTCTAGCATTATTGAAAACTGGGTAAAAGACTGGGAAAGCATGGATAATCAGCTATACCTAAACCATTATTCAAAGAGCTTCAAAACCGAAAAATTCACCTTTGACCGGTGGGTAACAAGAAAAGAGAAGTCGAGCAAAAAGAAAAAGTTTATCGATGTGAATCTCGACAATTTAAGTATTTTTAGTTATCCATCGGACGAAAATATAATGGTAGTCACTTTTGAGCAACATTACGCCAGTAATAACTATTCAGGCAGCTCCAAAAAAAGACTCTATTGGAAACTTGAAGAAGATGGTGTGTGGAGAATTTTTTACGAAGGATCGGTTTGAGTTATTGTCTTGAGTTGACGCTTTACATGAATGACTTCCGGTGTCGACATATTCAGCCTTAACCACCGCACAAGATCCACCCAAATCCGTGAGATTTGTAACGAACTCGGTAATATCCCCGCATAGGGTAACTCAATCGTGACCACTGGAATTTCTTTCTGAGTCCCCGCATAATTGCCTAACGAGCCAGGATAAGTACCCAGTAAGTTTAAATATAAATGCCCTAGTTTTTTTGGCGCCTTTTTAGGGCCATCAAAATCCAAAACTCCGTAAGGCGCATGAATTGACACAATGACATCTGGCTTAAATTCGGCAATGAAATCGGTAATCCATTTTGACTCAGGCTCGCTTAATGGATTAACACCCGGATATCGCCTAGGATTTTTATGTGTTTTTAATTTCCAGTAGTTAGCCGTCTCAACATGCCAATCCGGTGTCGGAAAATTGCGGTTTAGATCAACGCCATTCTCATTCATGCGCTGAGACTTCAGCCGCAAAAGGCCATCGGGATTTAATAGTGGAATAACACGCCAGTGAAATAAACCTGAATGATATTTATCCAGCTTTTGCATCCATTTAAAAACAATACTGATTGAAGAAAACTCATCACCGTGAATACCACCAATCACTAACACCTTGCCAAGAGGTTTTCGTCGAGCTAACGGAGGATACTCTTTTACCAAAATAGGTTCGCCAAGTACCGATTTACCCCCTCTAAACTCCAACCCCCGGTCAAAACAATCCGCAAACTGCACACTACCGAGTTTTTTTGAAATTTTTCTACACGTGCGCTCTATAGCGGATAATGGTAACTCTGGAACTTGGCTCGAACGAGACTCCATGGAGGTCATTGATGAGGTTATTGCAGAAGAACGAACAATCTCAATAAAATCCGCGGCAAAACTCTGCCCCCAAAGTAAAGGAAAAATCGCCAGTGATATAAACAAAAGCCTCTGCACGTGTCTCTTTTTCACTCGAACTGAGTTATAACTGGTCTCAAACACTTGTTTTATTAAAGTATCCATATGTGTAATTGTTTCTCTATGGAACAGGAGCCGTTTTTTCGCTCAATTTTTTATCGTTCGGATTACCTAATAAATCATCCCAATCAAAAACACTGATTATTTCTTTGCGTTTGCGTGGTTTAACTTGCACATGCACTGACCGAGGAATAAAACCAGGCCCCAGCCTTATATCACCCTCGAATTTTTGAAAGTAGCGAAATTTAAAATCAAGCTTTTTTTTCCCCACAACAGACACTGAAGCCAAAGACACTTTTTTTGCTTTGCCATTAAGCAAGCCTTCTATCTTGACGTTTACCCGTCCTCTAACCGTCTTATGATTTTTTAACACCTGCGTTAATACCAACTTGTAGTGGTATAAACCTTCTTCGGAAACCTTCGCCAGCCGAAGATTTTCGATCCGCAAACCCGCAGAGCTTTCTTTTGGTGCAACAATACCTCGATAAAAAGAAACCTCTCCTCGGAGTTCCAATATCTCTTGTTGCAAATCCTTTAAGCTGGCATTTACATCGACATGTGCTCTCTTATCAACCTGGGCAGAGCGTTCTAGCAAGGCGATTTTGTCACGAAGTTCCGTCTCTGATTTCTTCTGATGTTGAATCGTATCCAATAAAGAATGTTTTTTCTCAGATGCTTGTAAACGATCAAAACCTGCATGCTCAGCCCCCCAAATATAAAGCCCCCACCCCGCTACCACCATAAACACAAGACCACCGATAATCATTGCCCAACGCTGTCCAGGTGTGTGGTGCTTAACAACAAGTTTTCCTGATTTCATCAATTTAAAACTACTCCAAAAACGTTCACTCATCACCCAGAAAATGTGTTGAGAAGTGCAACGCTTATCTGTTTAATATACATTCAGCAGAAACTGACCAACAAAGGGTTCACTTCATGGTAAAATGGCCAGTGCAGATAAACCTTCTGTTTCACGGAAATTAAACATAATGTTCATATTCTGTATCGCTTGTCCGGCCGCACCCTTGAGCAAATTGTCAATAACCGACAAAATAACCACTCGGTCTTCAGATTGCGGTTTAAACACCGAAATTCTGCACATATTAGACCCTTTGACCGATCGAGTTTCGGGGTGGGCACCTACCGGCAACACATCAACAAAAACTTCTCCAGCATAGCGTTGGGTATAGAGTTCGTGTAACGCTTGCTGATCCTGCAATTCCTGCACCTGTCCTTTTAATGACCCATATAAAGTCGCGTGAATCCCTCTAATCATTGGTGTTAAATGAGGGACAAAAGTCAAGCCTACTGGTTTATCAGCAGCAATACTCAAACCTTGTTTGATTTCCGGTAAATGCCGGTGTCCCGCCACCGCATACGCTTTCATATTTTCACTCGTTTCACATAACAATACACCTACGTCGGCCTTACGGCCTGCGCCACTTACCCCCGACTTAACATCGGCAATCAATGAATTAACATCAATTAGACCCGCTTCGATCAACGGCAGAAATCCAAGCTGAACGGCTGTCGGATAACACCCCGGATTAGCAACTAATCGAGCGCTTTTAATCTCACGGCGATTGACTTCTGGAAGACCATAAACTGCTTCAGCGAGCAAGTCAGGACATGCATGTGTCATCCCATACCATTGAGACCAGAGCTGTTGATCGCGCAATCTAAAATCAGCCGATAAATCAATAAGCTTGACACCTATATCGAGCAGATCTCGGGCCAATGTCATTGCGGTTCCATTGGGTGTCGCAAAAAATACCAAATCACAGGTTTGCAATAAACCAAAATCAGGCGCGGTATAGCACAACTCCACATGGCCGCGAAGATTCGGAAACACATCTGCAACTTTGGTCCCGGCTGCCGAGCGCGATGTGACTGCAATTAATTCGACGTTTTTATGCGACACTAATAAGCGCAATAACTCCACTCCGGTATACCCCGTTCCTCCTACAATACCTACTTTAATCATTCATCTTTCCTTGGTTATTTTATTGTAACGACTCAGCGTCATTTTTTTACCTAAAAAAATGCCTTGCGAAGATACAAAACAACAGTGTGTATTTCATCGTTGGTTAATACCGTTTTCCAAGCCGGCATGGCAGAGCCTGACACTCCGTTACGAATTATTTCTAACAACTCATCATCTGGCTTTTTTGCCAACTCAACAGCGTTGTCTAAATTCTTGGGTCGAGGTTCTAGAAATTGCGCTATCCAATTTCTCCCAGTGCCATCCTGGCCATGACAAAAAATACAATTTTTCCGAAATAACACCTCGCCCTGCTTTTCCATTGCGCTTAAATACATCAACACAGGGCTTTTATGAGCGCGTGGTGTAGCGCCCGATAAGGCATCTTGCGCATACAAAACCTGAGGAGTAATACCATTCCTTGGATAAGATAATGGGCGATTGGACCAAATGGGTTCACGCATCTTTGATGTTTTTCCTCGATCATGACAACTCACACACGATTGCATGAATAATTGTTTGCCCATACGTTGCTGGTCATTCAATACATTCCAGGAAGCGTCCAATGCAATCTCTCCCAATGCAAATGGAAACGCTGATTTATACTTTTCATGGTTAGCCCAACCGTTTGCTACGGTGTGATAACGCGTATTTTTTTCTTTTTGCTCGATAAACGAAACACGTACAAAATCAACCACGGCAACAATATCACTCTGACTCAAAATGGATGCAAAACTCTGCATTGCAGTATTTTCCACCCCGAAACGCACACCGCGAATCATTCCGCCGCGGGCAC
>CAZWUO010000097.1:0-12586 GCA_964636675.1 uncultured Ectothiorhodospiraceae bacterium | reverse complement strand
GCTGTTCAGCAAGAATCTATGTCCTTGGATGACAATCTCCCTGATGCCGTCAAAGAAGCCAAAACTAATAGGGACTTTAGGGACATCGTGACAGTATTCGGTTCCTTTTATTGTGTTACTCAGGCGATCCAAATGTTAGAGCAAGATTAATGGACAGCTTATCATTTACCCAAAGAATGTTAGGGGCAATAGTTCTGTTGTCACTTGCGATCATATTTATTCCTATGTTATTGGAAAAAGAGAGTGAAATTTCTGGTGGTATTACGGGAACAAACATACCAGCAATGCCTGAGAACGTTTCAACACTGGTTTTTCAAATGGATGGCGATGGATTATTTAAAGCCCTTAACAAGCAAAAAGACCAAGGTAGGGAAACATCGATTTTAGAAGCATTGAAAGACACCAATACAGAAATCCCCCTCTTCTCTGAAGAATCGATTCCCGACACAGTGGAGCCGCATGCTAACGCCGAGGTTATTTTGCAGGCTGATAAAAAGGAGGCCCTTGCATGGATGGTGCAGATTGCGAGTTTTAGAAGCGAAAAAAATGCGAACCGACTGCGAGATAGGCTTAGAACCTTAAATTATCCAACCGTGGTAAAAAAGCGCAGTGGTTCAAAGGGTGATATTTGGGCGGTTAGAGTAGGGCCAGAGCTAACATTGGATAAGGCTAAACAATTGAAAAAAGGCTTAAAATCCGAAACTGACCTTGAAGGACTCATTCTTCGGCACCATTAACCGCATAGTTGTGATTTTTTGTTTGAACTCGCTCTGATACAATGCCCAATTAATGGTTCCTTTTTGCAGATGTTAGTCATTAAATTTATCAATCGTACTAGGGCTGTTTTCTCAGCGCGCTACTTCTCTTGCAATGCGCTCCGCGAGACGAACCTCGCTACTGTTGGTGCCAATATGAACACCGACAGATCGACAGACCCAAGGCTTAGATAACATGCTCATTATTGATGCTGCGATTCTTGTCATATTTCTTATTTCTGCGGTTATAAGTTTTATTCGAGGATTTGTAAGAGAAGTATTTTCTTTATTAGCGTGGATTATCTCGATCTGGGTCGCTATTACCTTTACTCCTCATGGTGCGATGTTGTTAGTCTCTCACGTCGAAACAGAAGTGTTGCGTATTGGTATTGCTTTTGTGACGCTATTTGTTAGTACTTTGTTTTTACTGACCATGGTCAATCATTTATTAAATCAGTTTGTCAAGAAAACGGGATTAAGTGGTACTGACAGAATGGTTGGATTGATATTTGGTGTGGCTCGTGGTGGCTTGGTAGTTTCAATACTGGTGTTACTTGCTGGCATGACGACATTTCCGCAAGAAGTCTGGTGGACTGAGTCTATGTTACTAAGCCATTTTGAACAAATAGCAAGTATTTTAAAAGGTAAGTTGCCAGCAGAAGTGGCAACAAATATTGTCTATGATTAAGCGGAGTCAATTATGTGCGGTGTCGTTGGTATAGTTGCCAAATCGGAAGTTAATCAAGCTATTTATGACGGATTAACAGTGTTACAGCATCGAGGTCAAGATGCTGCTGGTATTGTCACCTGTGCAGATAATCAGTTTTTCTTGCGCAAAGCAAACGGTTTGGTACGCGATGTTTTTCGCACCAGCCATATGCTGAAGTTGCGAGGTAATATGGGCTTAGGTCATGTTAGATATCCAACAGCGGGATCTTCATCTTCATCGGAGGCGCAACCTTTTTATGTAAATTCGCCTTTTGGAATATCCTTGGCTCACAATGGTAATTTGACAAATACTGAGGATTTAAAACGAGATTTGTTTCGCGAAGATTTACGTCATATTAATACTGACTCTGACTCGGAAGTTTTATTGAATGTATTCGCACATGAATTACAACATCTCAAAAAATTAGTCATTGATGCCAACGACGTTTTTGCTGCCGTCGCCAGGGTTCACCAACGATGTCGCGGAGCGTATGCTGTTGTGGTCATGATTAATGGCTATGGAATTGTTGCTTTCCGAGACCCATACGGTATTCGCCCCTTGGTTTATGGTAAACGAACAACATCGCAGGGTATTGAGTATATGGTTGCGTCTGAGAGTGTTGCGTTAGATTCTCAAGGCTTCGAGTTGATTGCCGATGTGTTACCGGGCGAAGCGGTATTTTTGGGAGTGGATGGTTCCTTATCCGTAAAAAAGTGTGTGAGTAAAACACAATATTATCCGTGCATTTTTGAACATGTTTATTTTGCCCGTCCAGATTCCATCATTGACGGTATTTCGGTCTATAAGGCTCGCTTGAGAATGGGGGAGTTTTTAGCAAAAAAAATATTAAAACGGCATCCTAAGCATAACATTGATGTCGTTATACCTATTCCTGATACGAGTAGGACATCTGCACTGCAATTAGCGTATTGCCTAAATGCGAAATACAGAGAAGGGTTTATTAAAAACCGATACATTGGTCGCACTTTTATTATGCCGGGTCAGAAGCAAAGAAAAAAATCAGTCAGGCAGAAATTGAACGCGATTGATTTGGAATTTAGAGATAAAAATGTGCTTCTCGTGGACGATTCAATTGTTCGTGGAACCACATCATCGCAAATTATTCAAATGGCGAGAGATAGCGGAGCTAAACAAGTATTTTTTGCATCAGCTGCACCGCCGGTTCGAAACCCGAATGTATACGGTATTGATATGCCGACTCGACATGAACTCATTGGATATAACCGCGATAATGCACAGATTGCAGCCGCCATTGGGGCTGATTGGTTAGTTTATCAAGATTTAAATGATTTAATTGCATCTACCGGCTATAAGGGACGTGCAGAAATTGACGGATTTGATTCATCATGTTTTGACGGTCACTATATTACTGGGGATATTACCGAATCTTATCTAGATGCACTTGAAGCCTCAAGAAATGACGATGCAAAGAGTGATAAAAACATTCTTAATAATGAGGTATTAGATATTCATAATGCTCAATAATTGGCAGACGGCTTTTTATATGTCTGTTTTTTCTAGGTGTAATTACTAAGAAAAGGAAAAATATTGTCAACACGTGTTTCCGAAAAAGTGGTGGCCCGAGCCAAAGCGGTTAAGATTCTTAAAAAGATATCCGTTTTTGATGGTTTGCTTGAGGATGAGTACTTTAAAGTTTTGGCAATGTGTAGCAGTGTGACCGCCAAAGAGGGAGCCGTACTTTTTAATGAGGGCGATGACGGTACCAGCATGTTCATCCTCTTAGCCGGTGAAATTAATATCGATATTAAAGGAGTAGGTTCAATACACACCATGCACGGAGGTGAAATTCTCGGGGAAATCAGTCTTGTTAAACAAGTGCCTCGAACAGCATCGGCGAATGTGAGTAGTAATTGTGTGATGCTGCAGCTTTACGCAGAGATATTTCATGAAATAGTAAAAAAACATCCCCGAATAGGCTATACCATTATGCGCAATGTTGCACGTATACTAGCCGATAGACTGGTACAGAGTAATGAAGATAAAAAATGACTGGTTAGTTGTTTCTTGGGTGTCTAGATATTCTTCTCAATAAGATAAGCGCTGCAAACCAAACAAGTGCGCTTATTGCGCCATAAAGATGGGCATCGACTAATACAGGGCCACCAGCAGTTTCTTCTGAGCCTGGGAGTGCACCATAGAGTTGTTCCCAGACCAGCTTTATGAAAATGATACTCAAAAACAAGATACTTTCCCAGCGTCTGACCGCGTAATCATATAATCCACCTAAAACCAGTAGACCATGTAGAATGCCTGAAAGACCTACATACCAAATTAAACTCGGACTCGTCAAATAGAGAACTAAGCTTATAAAAACAGATGAAAAGAAGGTGAAAAAAGTCCAATGGTAGTTACTGAGTAAACTCCCAAAAAATGCAAATACTAAAGCAAATCCCGCAAGGTTCATGAGCAAATGTGACCAAGTAAGATGGATAAAATGCCCCGTTACCATTCGCCATATTTCGCCCTCCTCAATGAGATTCCTGTCGTAACGCAAATAAACGGATAGCTCGCTTGAAAATACACCTATGACTAAAACCAGACATGCAAGTAAAATAAAGTAAATACTTCGTTTGAGATAAATGTATTTCATTAATATTTAAAGTCGTTGAGGATTTTGGGTAAACCAGAGGCTAAAAACCTACACTTAGAAAAGCTATACTAAGTTAGGGAAGCCATACTAAATGTTCTGCGAAAAAATAGAAACAACCCAATTCCAGTATTATATACCCGCAGTGATTGAAATTTAGGTCTGATTTCGCTTCATGGCGGCGTTGAAATTCCTTGCAATAGAACGACTATTACGCGTCATTTCGCCTCGCCTAAGAGCGCCTACTGTTTGGTGCCCTGAAGCAAATATAACGCACACTTAAGCCTAAATCTCAAACGCCAAGGGCATAGAAAAAAATACGTAACCGAAAGATAAATAAGAACAAACCGCCGACAAATAGAGAAGCTAGATGATCTTCTCTGGTATAAGGCGATTTCCAATGTAATATTTGAAGTGAAAGTGCGGATTGCATATTTCTCCGATTAAAATGATCTATTTAAGTATGTTGCAAGATGCAATCTAAGGTTTTTTGTTACAATTACAATTAGTTGTATTTGCAGATGGTTCAAATACTTCGTTATATATCTTGCATCGCGAAGGAATGATGAGTTTTATAAGCTGTTAAACCTTTGTAGACGTTACCGACCGGAAAACCGGAGAGTCCATTTTATTCTGGCTCCTATTCTCATTATTTTGGATATTTTAAGTTATGGAACAAAAAAAGAATTGGTTTTTGCACCCTAGATCCTTCATCGGGCTTTTGGCTTTAGGCTTTGGTCTCGTTTCAATTCCGCTGATTGTAACCTTGTTCACGGGAGCCTTTTATGTCGAAAAGCTTACAAAACAAAGTCAAGAAGCCGTATTACGAGCCGTGCAATCCACTCAAGATAGCCGGATTTTGCAAGAGCAAGTTGTTAATATGGAAAGAAATATTCGAAAATATCTTGTTTTACAAGATCCTATTTATTGGCGTGGTTATCTCGACAGGCATGTCGCTTATGTGGAAACTTCGGCAGCATTACATAAGCAACTTCTTAATAACGAATTAAAAAACAGGCTAGTCGTTCTCAATAAGTTAGAACGAGAGTTATTTGAACGTTTAGCAGATAGCTATCCGCACGCCAGTGAGGGCTCGAATAAAGCGAAGGTATACGGCGAGGAGTTTATTGCGCTGACTGAGCTTACCCAAGTTATTTTGAATGATACTAGCCAGCTAATAGATAGCGAAATGAAGGTCATGCAAGACCTGTCGGAAGAGGCGCAAACGATCATCTATTGGGAGTTAATGGCTGTTTTACCGAGTGCAATTATAATAATAATTATTTTTATTCATCTATTATCAAGGCCGATCAGGCAACTTGATGCGGCAATTAAACGACTGGGGGAAGGGGAGTTTGATCAAGAAATATCTGTTTCAGGCCCTACAGATATACAATACCTAGGGAAAAGACTTGATTGGTTGCGGCGTCGATTGCAATATCTTGAAGATAAAAAAGTTAAATTTCTGCATTATGTTTCGCATGAGCTGAAAACACCTCTTACGTCGATAAGAGAAAGTGCTGAATTAATGTCTGAAGAAATACTGGGGCCGCTAACCGCGCATCAAAAAGAGGTGACGGGTATTCTGCGAAAAAGCAGTATTTCACTACAAACTATGATAGAAAAATTGCTAAGTTTCAATACGACTGGAAAGGATAGCCTATCCTCGGGAATGGCGAGTTTGTTTATGAAAAACCTGGTGGATAATATTATTGCTGACCATAAAGCGGTGTTGATTGCAAAAAAAGTCAATCTTAATGTTTCTTGTGCGGACATAATTCTTCATGCTGATGAGGAGCAAGTGCGGGTAATTATAGATAATTTGTTGTCAAACGCGATAAAATACGCACCCTATAACGGAAAAATCAACTTGAAGCTTGCACAGGTGTCTGGTCAAGTAATGATCGACATTACAGATAATGGCCCTGGAATATTGGAAGCAGAAAAGGATAAAGTGTTTGAGGCATTTTATCGCGGTAGTAATAGCGGTAAGGGGTTGATTAAAGGAAGTGGACTAGGGCTTTCAATCGTTCGAGAGTTCGTAGAAGCACACGAAGGAAAATTAGAATTGATAACACAAAATGAGAAAGCTGGAGCACATTTTCGGGTAACAATACCTCAAAAAAATTCGGATGAGGAACTCGCATGGGCCGTTTAATAGCACTTATATTTATACTGACATTAGCGGGTTGTAGTCACCTCCCATTATTTAACGAGGTGTCGTTTAATGCCGACGAAAAGCGCCCAGTCGTCGTAACAAAAGTCGTAGAAATGCAACCACCTTATATTAGATGGATGATTTATTTTAATTCGCTAACTGTTGCGAACCAAAAAAAGATTGATTCAGAAATAAAATTGAACAAGTCTCAAGCCAAAAAATTAGTGACTACTGATGCAACTTGGAAGTACATTATGAGCCTGTTAGCGAGTAATAGAAGAAGTCATCATAGAACAGCTAACCGATTGTTAAGAAATGAAAAAGTGAATTTGTCAAAAGACCTTGATCCCAGCTATATAGAGTTTCACAAATTTGTTCTTTTCCAGTCTAGGCGGGTTGCGAGTAAGAACTCAAAACTGGTTAATCAACGCAAAGAAATAGACAAGCAGGAAAAATATGCACAAGTCTTGCAGAAACAAATCGATGCGCTCAAAGCAATCGAAAAAAACATAGCCGAACGTGAGCTAGGTATAACAGCAAATGGAAGATAAAAGAATGAATCGAAAAACAATTCTAATAGTAGATGATGAATTAGATATATTAAAGTTACTGACTATGCGTTTAGAAGCTTCAGGATATCATGTAATTGCCGTTGATAATGGTGAAAAGGCATTAACTCAGGTTACACTTAAAAAACCCGCTGTCGTGATTACAGATTTAATGATGGATGGGATGGATGGGATTACGCTCTTTAATGCTATTCATAAAATCAATTCTTCAATCCCTGTATTATTATTAACGGCTCACGGAACGATTCCGCATGCTATTGAGGCAACTAGGCAAGGGGTGTTTAGCTATTTAACTAAGCCTTTTGATAGCAAACAACTTTTGGAGCAAATTGAGAAGGCTATTTCAGTAACAAGTACCGGAAATAATACCTCGGAGACCGAGGAAAAAAATAATGATTGGCGCAAAGATATTATTTGTCGAAGTGCCATCATGGAGGAATTATTAGATCAGGCGTTTCTGGTTTCAAAAGGTGATGCAAGTGTCTTCATAAGCGGAGAGAGTGGTACAGGTAAAGAGCTGTTAGCGAAAGCCATCCATCTTGCAAGCACAAGGAGCAAAGAGCCATTTATCGCTGTTAACTGCGCAGCTATTCCAGAGCATTTATTAGAGTCTGAACTATTTGGGCATACTAAAGGCGCATTTACAGGCGCGGTAGGGAGTTATGAGGGGCTTTTTCAAGCAGCAAATAAAGGAACCATATTTTTAGATGAAATCGGAGATATGCCGTTAGCTTTGCAAGTTAAATTACTGCGTGTCTTGCAAGAACGACAGGTAAGGCCGGTAGGATCGACAAAGTGTGTAGAGGTTGATTTAAGAGTCATTTCTGCCACGCATAGTGATATAGAAAAAGAAATGTCACTGGGTAATTTTCGGGAAGATTTGTTTTATCGATTAAACGTTGTCAATTTGGAGCTCCCAAGTCTCATTGAGCGCAGACAAGATATTCCTCTTATGGCTAATCATTTCCTCAGAGTGCTAAATGTTTCTGCGGGCAGAAAAGTAAGAGCATTTGCTCCTGATGCGATGGAATTATTAATGACTGCTTCTTGGCCAGGAAATATTAGACAGCTGAAAAATGTCGTTGAGCAAAGTTTTGCACTTTGTACCACGCCAATTATTCCAGCCAAGCAAGTGCTAAAGGCATTGCGGGGGAAGTCGGGTAAAATTATTCCGTTAACTGAAGCTAAGAGACGGTTTGAGCATGACTATTTGATGAAGCTTTTACAATTAACGAGCGGAAATGTTAGTCAAGCTGCTCGGCTGGCAAATAGAAACAGAACAGAATTCTATAAATTATTGCACCGTCATCACTTAGAGCCCGCCGAGTTCAAAGCGGCGCGCTAGTGTCTTCTCGATCTTCGGTTGCGTCTTTGATGGGTTCATAGACATATAGAATAGAGTGCTTGTAGCAACAACGTTGCTGATAAGTGCCCGGCCTAAAATACCCTCAAGTTCGGACTTCTTAAGTTTGCATTGCTTGGGGCGGGTACGTGTTGACAATTATCCATTTGCAGTTTTATTTCCCATCCAAGTTTTGGCAAATCAGTGAGTTCTTCTACGGCATTAGTTAGTACTTGTTAAAGCTTTAGTTTGTCGTATAACGACGACGACAAAGAGAGGGTATGTATGACTAGTCAGTTTCGTTTATAGGATCCGGTTACAACATATTGTAATATAAGCAAAAGTTATATTGGCCTGTTATTTGCTCTAATAAAAATGCAGTGCAGTTTGGTTGAATCGGACAAACCTTTAACTATTTTTCATCGTCTTTAACAAGGATAGGTTGCTATGCATAAGGATAATCGATGGAAAATAGGAGCTGCATGGAGCAGTTAGACGGATTGCAAGTAGCGCCATGGACGGTGCTTTTTGCATCTTTCATCATTGCGCCATAATATTCATAAATTTATTTAAAGAAATAATTTAAGTTGTCGAAAAATAAAGAGTTAAGCTCTCATTATTAAAAATATAAAGCGACAAAAAGTCATTTACGTGCAAGTTTAGGAGTATTTTCGACATGAAAACGATAGTAGGATCTTTAGTTATCGGGGTTACCGTGTTTTATGTAGCAAGCTATGCATCTATTATTGGGTAGATGCTTAGTTTGAGATATCTTCAAATTTTGTATTAGAGCCTCCGCGTAGTTTCGAAGTGGGGCGTAAGAATTTAAATGTTTTCCCTTCTTTATACCGTTGATTGCGTGGTGCTCTTCCTCAGGATGCTCGCAAAACCATTTTCTCCCCACGGTTATGAATCTCATTAGGCTACTTGTTGGCAAATATTGTGCAGTAATAGTGAGTAGTTTCTGATTGTATGCCAATAAACTGTCAATTATGTCGAATTGGACTCCGGGCAGGGTCTGTTGATGGGTATTATTTATCACCGCAGAACTCATGTTTTCGGGTACAACAGTAATACCTTAACATCACAACAAGCACACGCTAGTAGTCAATATTGAATCACTTGCGCGTTAGGAAGCAAAAGTATGAGCGAAGAAGCGATAGGAAAGTCATACCATCATGGTAACTTGAAACCTGTGTTAATTGATTCTGCGCTAGCGCTGCTGAAAGAAAAAGGGGTAGCCGAATTAAGTCTGCGCGAAATTGCTAAGATGTCAGGTGTTAGTCATGCTGCACCATATAGACACTTTAAGAACAAGGCAGAGTTGCTGGCAACTATTATTGAATATGAATTCAATAAATTTTCAGACATGTTAATAAAAATACAGCGCGACTTTCCCGAAGATCCCGTAAAACAATTAACAGAAAGCGGTGCTTCATATGTATTATATTGTGTGAAAAACCCCGATATGGCCCAACTTATGTTTGGAGGAACGGTTAACCCTCAGGATGCTAACTCAGATTTTCGCAAGGCATCTCAGGTAGCATTAAAAAACCTAATTCGGATTATCCGTAGCGGTAAACAAAAAAAAATTTTTAAAGATAGAAAGTCCCTTAATTTAGCACTCGCATGCTGGGCAAGTATGCACGGATTAGCCATGCTAATAGTCGCGGGCCAAGTTCGTGTTGCTTGGGATACAGAAGAACAACTTTATCAGTTATCAACCTTAATTTGTTCAACTATTCTTACGGGAATATTAAGGCATTAAGCACCTAGTTTTGACTCTTTTATAAGAGTCAAAACTAGGATATCTGTTGAAGCTACTTGCTACTACATAGCAAGTTTGTACGCAGACAGAGCTTTCTTCGGTTATTTATCTTCATGAATGTTATTGACGCTAGCGGGTACTTCCGGTTTAACGCTATCTTTTACAGATGATTGAGAGCGAGAAGCGTTTGCTTCATTTTGTGGAGACTTTTGCAGCTTCCTTTCCTCTGAAATTGTATCTACTTTAACGGAAGAAGATTGGGATTCTTCTCTAGGCTTTTCATGTGCCGAATTTTTGCTTGCAGTCGGTTTTGGTGTCACTGGTTCAATTCGCGTTTCAACCCGTTCTACAATCCTTAGATTGTTTTCAGTTATTGGAAGAGCTTTCTCAGGAGTAGTTGGGTGCCTCGCTCCAATATTTCTGTTCGTTTCTGGTGTAGATTTAGTTTCTTTGAAGTTGGGCTGCTGGCCATACATTGGCTTAGTTTCTTTAGGCATGCTTGCATCAAAACTTCCTGTCACACTGGTGATCATTGCCTGCTGGGCTGTGGGTGATGAACTTTTTGCCTGAGGACTGGTTTCATAAGGAGAGGTTTCGTTAACGGCATGTTGTTGAGGTTGTCGATTCTCTGATTGTTTATTTCTATTTTGCGATCGTTGGGTATTATTTCTATTACGTGAGTCACTTCGTCTTGACCCACGATGACTTCTATTTTGTGATGCAGGGACAGAAGGGTCTGCTTGTTTTGTCTTGCTATCGCGTGGAGTGTTGTTAGCATGCCTGTCGTTTATTTTCTTTTCCTGTTCTTGGTTGTTATCCGCGCGTTGTTGCCGGTTCTGAGTTCCACGCTTGCTTGAATTTCGGTTGCCACGCTTGCGATTTCTATTAACATCATTATTGCGATTGGAGCTTCTGGTATTTCGTGAACGAGATCTGTCGGTAGGTCGTCTACTAAAAGTTTTCTCGGTAGTTTGTTTTTCAGTGGATCCAAATATGCCGCCGAACAACTTGCTGAAAAACCCTTGCTCTTTATTAACATTTGTTTTAGCAGCGGGTTTTGGTGTGTTGGGCGTAATACTTTTAACCGCTGGTTCTTCAGAAACCGTTGCACGTGAGGAATTTGTGTTGTTAACCACTGGGTCTGCTTTGGGGTCAATGTGTTGATAGCTTGCTTTCGCTCGATGACCAACTTCCCCTTCGTTACCTTTGACGCGTTGTATTTCGTAATGCGGAGAATCTAGAGATGGGCTAGGAACCAAGGTAACTTTGATCTTTTGGCGTTTTTCGATGTCGCTAATAATACTGCGTTTTTCATTGAGCAAAAAAGTGGCTACATCAAGAGGTAGTCGTGCGACTATTTTATGGGTGTTGTCTTTCATTGCTCCTTCTTCAATAATTCGAAGTATTGAAAGCGATAAAGATTCCACATGTCTAATCGTACCTTGCCCGGTGCACCTTGGGCATGTTACTTGGCTATGTTCACCAAGAGAAGGGCGTAGTCTTTGGCGTGACATTTCTAGCAGACCAAATCGCGAGATCCTGCCGACTTGAACACGAGCTCGGTCAACGGCTAGTCCGTCACGCAACCTGTTTTCGACTTCACGCTGGTTGCGAATAGGCGTCATATCAATAAAATCGATAACAATCAAACCGCCGAGATCTCTTAATCGTAGTTGGCGCGCTATTTCATCAGCAGCCTCTAAATTTGTTTGAAATGCGGTTTCTTCAATATCACTGCCTTTGGTCGCTTTGGCCGAGTTAATATCGATAGAAACAAGAGCCTCAGTATGGTCGATAACAATAGCGCCGCCCGAAGGGAGTTGAACTTCACGCATGAAAGCAGACTCGATCTGACTCTCAACTTGAAACCGGGTAAAGATGGGGGTTGGGTCGTTATATTTTTTGATTTTAGAAAGATTATGTGGCATCACCTGGGACATAAAGTCTTTGGCGTACTCATAGACCTCTTCATCATCTATGAGTATTTCCACAATATCTTTGCGAAGATAGTCGCGAATCGCTCTAATGATTAGGTTACTTTCTTGATAAACCAGAAAAGGGGAGGGCTTTTCTTGAGCAGCATTATCAATCGCTTTCCACAATTGTAATAAATAATCTAAATCCCACTGAAGCTCTTCGACACTTTTCCCAACCCCCGCAGTTCTGACAATTAAGCCCATATCGGGTGGAGCGGCTAGGGCTGCCATAGCCTCACGAATTTCAGTGCGTTCATTGCCTTCAATGCGTCTAGAAACTCCGCCAGCTCGAGGGTTATTTGGCATGAGAACCAAATAGCGGCCAGCAAGACTGATAAAGGTGGTCAACGCAGCGCCTTTATTGCCACGCTCCTCTTTGTCGATCTGAACCACGACTTCTTGACCTTCAAACAGGACATCACGGATATTTGGGCGATTGCCAGGCTCTATATCCGTTTTGAAGTAACTTCTTGAGACTTCTTTTAAAGATAAAAAACCATGGCGTTCGGATCCATAATCAACAAAAGCCGCCTCTAAGCTGGGTTCAATTCGTGTAATCTTACCTTTGTAAACATTAGACTTTTTTTGTTCTCGTCCAGCGGTTTCTATATCTAGGTCATATAACTTTTGGCCATCGACCATTGCCATGCGCAACTCTTCTTGCTGAGTCGCATTGATTA
>CAZWUO010000096.1:0-12688 GCA_964636675.1 uncultured Ectothiorhodospiraceae bacterium | reverse complement strand
TCGATCGCCGTGGCGATCATTTCGATAAATTTTTCCAAGAGTATGCGTAGTTCTTCGATTAATGATTGGTTGGTGAGTGCTACTGCTGCTTGTGAGGCAAGTGATTCAGCCAGTCGTTGGTCGGCATAGGAGAAAGATGTTAGTTGGTTTGTCTTTTCATCTAAGGCATTAATTAACTGTAAGACCCCGATGACTTCATTTTCGTGGTTTTTCATTGGAATGGTTAAAAAGGATTTTGAATGGTAACCGGTTTTTTTGTCGTAGGCTTTGGTTCCGGTAAAATCAAAACCTTCTTCTGCGTAGGCGTCTTCTATGTTGACGGTATGACCTGTAATGGCGGCATAAGCGGCGATTGTTTTAAGATTTTTATTGCCGGATTTGTCTTCCAGCAAAATGGCTTGCAGCGGCACGGGTTTGCCCGTTGTTCCTCCGTAGGCGACATCTAAAGAAGCGGTACGCATTATTTCAAAACGTAGACGTTTAGCGTTGTCCATAAGATAAAGTGTCCCACCATCCGAATTGGTTATTGATTGAGCGCCAATGATGATCTTCTCCAACAATCGTTTGCCGTCTTTTTCAGAGGACAGCGAAATTCCAATGGAATTGAGTTGTTCCGCTTTATCAAGGTTTACTTTTTTATAAGGTGTCATAGCAAAATAGTCGTAGCTGACGCAGATATAAACATATGCTATATATCGAACGAAAACAGACTTTAATTGAGTGAATTTTTCATTGCTTTATTGATGCATGAATTAGCGGAGTTAAGGGGCAAGAGAGGGGGATGAGTAATGCAATATGCTTATTGCCCGGAGGCTATTCCCAGCGAAATATTCGTGCGCCTATGAAGAGAAAGATGAGGCTCATTATCGACAATACGCTGAGTTGATAAGAAATATCGATGAGACTCGCGCCTTCGGTCATAATGGCCCTGGCGCCGTCAACAAGGTGGGTGAGAGGTAGCAGTTGGGCAATCATTTTTACCCATTCTTCGGTGCCTTCCAAAGAAAACCAAACGCCAGAAAGCAACATCATGGGCCAGCTAATGAGGTTTAACAAACCCCCCGCAAGTTCTTCACTCGATAGCCGCGCAGCGACTAAAAGCCCTAATGAAATAAGACTGATAGCCCCAATGGTGGAGATGATTAATAAGCTCAAATAGGAGCCGAGCATTTTAAAATTGATGAAAAAGTCGCATCCGAGGTAAATGAGTATTGTTAGCGTCTGAATTAACAATAAACGCGATAACATTTGTGCAATTAAAAATTTTATGGGGCTTAAAGGGGTGGCCTTTAGTCGTTTTAAAAAACCATTTTTACGATAACGAACAATGACATAGCCTACGCCAAACAGGCAACTAAACATCATGTTCATTGCCAGAATGCCGGGTAACACCCAGTCTACATAGCGCACCTCTTGGCCATCGACGGTTTTTTTCAGGAATGTATTACCACCCGTACCCCACAGAATCCGTTCCGTTAAATACCCGCTGGAAGAGCTAGAGTTAATCCAGTATTTGCTCGGAGGTGTGAAGTCAATTGCCATATCCAGTTGATGTGTATCTACTTTTTTTATCGCATCCTCGAGTGTGCCAGTGCTGATAAATTCAATATGGCGGGTTTGCATAAAGGCGAGTGAGTCGCTTTGTGCTGAGTTTGCTGCGCCAAAGACAGCCACTTTGTAAACCGTTCGATTGTCATTAGAAAACATGAAGGCAAATGCGAGAACCAGCAAAACAGGGAGTAATATATTCCATGATAACGCAGAGGTATCACGTAAAAACTCTAGGTTGCGGGCCTTAAAGACGGCGAGAAATTGCTTCATGGTTTTATGGGTGTGGCGTTCACGTGCGTAATTCTTCCCCGGTGAGGGACAGGAATAAGTCTTCTAGATTCCAGGTACGTAATTTCAGCTGTTTTAAGCTAATCCCTGCGCTGATGAGTTGTTTAATCGTGGTATCTATATCATGGGTTTGAAATTCGGCGATGTCGTTTCTAACGGTATTGGGTATCCCAAGTTGGTCGATAGGCGTTACAATTTCTGATGTGGGCAGTTGTAATATGAAATCACCAAAGTGGTTTTTGAGTAAGCTCTCAGGAGTGTCATTGGCGATAATTTTTCCTTTATCCATGATTGCGATGTGGTCGCATAAATAATGGGCCTCATCCATATAATGGGTGGTTAATATGATGGTTTTTCCTTGGTTTTTGATGTTGTTGATGAGGGTCCAGAAGTTTCTTCTGGATTGCGGGTCTAGGCCAGTGGTAGGTTCATCGAGAAATAAGATTTCAGGATCATTGATTAATGCAATGGCGAGCAATAGCCGCTGGCGTTGGCCACCGGAAAGTTTGCGGTTATCTCTATCGATGAATTCTTGCAAAGTACACATCTGGATTAAGTCGTCGATATTGACTGAGGAGGTGTAAAGTTGGCCAAACATGCTTAAAGTTTCTTTAACCGTTAAAAAGTCTTGTAAGCTGGTAGCTTGAAACTGGATGCCAATTTTTTGGTAAAATTCGTCCGAAATTTTTTCACCGCGATAGAGTACTTCGCCATCACTGGCTTCCGTAATGCCTTCCATGATTTCTATGGTGGTGGTTTTTCCTGCGCCGTTAGGGCCTAGGAGTCCAAAACAAATTCCCTCTTGGATGTTTAAGCTGATACCTCGAACCGCTTTAACATCGGAGTAAAACTTAGTCAGGTTTATTATTTCTAGGACAGGAGGCATTAATGCAGTGCATGGGGTTTGGATAATGTGAAAGCGGGGATAATCGCACTAAATTCGGTTTCATCATCGGCGACCATTTGATAGCTGCCTTCCATGCTGCCTACAGGGGTCTCTAATACCGTCCCCGATGTATATTGAAATCCTTCCCCAGGTTTAAGATAGGGTTGCTCCCCAACGACTCCCATACCTTTGATTTCTTGTACATTTCCGAGTGCGTCGGTAATAATCCAATGGCGGTTTATGAGTTTTGCTGAAACTGAGCCATTGTTTTTAATGGTAATGGTATAGGCAAACACATAGCGGTTTAGCTCAGGTGCGGATTGGTCAGGGACGAACTGGGTTTTTACATGGACTTCAATATCGTAGTTTTTCATTCTTTGCGTTCTTTTCATTCAGTCATTTTCAGGGCTTGTATTTTAATAATCATATCAATTGACGACACGCCCTAAGGTTAAAAGATAGATTTTCTCCCAAGTATTTCAGCTTGCTTGAGCGCTCCAAGTAATCCGACTTCTGGGTTCATAATAAGCTTTACCGGTATCGATTTCAGCAATTGTTGCATTTTGGGCTTATTTAAAAAAGCCTTTATAAATTCACCATTGCTGAAAAACATCTGATTTTTTGCAGCAATTCCGCCGGCAATGTAGATGCCATCCTTAGGCAGGGTGGTTAACGCCACATTGCTCGCCTGTGATCCATAGATTCTAACAAATAGTTGCAGACACTGCCCAGCTAATGAGTCTGAATTCGCGTGTGCGAGTTGGCTTATTTGTGCTGCGGAATGGCGTATGGGGTCTTGTGCTGAACCTGATTTTTTGTGCAGGAATGCGTATATTTTGCTAAGTCCATCGCCGGATAATAGGTGCTCATAGGAAATTCTGCTCTCGTTGGGAGACAAAAAATCAACAAGCTCTCGCTCTAATGGATTGGTGGCGGCAAAATCTACGTGCCCGCCTTCGGTGCTATAAATGTGATACGTATTGTGGTGCCAGATCATAAAAGCTTGACCAAGTCCGGTGCCTGCGCCAATAACAGCTCTGCGAGATTTCGCCACGGGGGTGCCCGCTTGGAGTTCTATTAATTGCTCTTTGTGGAGTGAATTTATGCCATAAGCTACAGCCTCAAAATCGTTGATTAACATGAGTTTATTGATGCCGAATTGTTGACTTATCGTGACCTTGTCAAGCTTCCAAGCTAAATTAGTCATTGCACAAGTTTGATTATTGTTAGTCGTTTCAATAGGGCCGGCGAGCGCAAAACAGGCGGCGTCGATACTGGGGCATTGGCCTAAAAAGTGTTGCAATAATAGCTGGAACTGGGGGTATTTTTGACTTTCATAATATTTTTTTTGGATTTCCTTGGGGGCTATGCGTGCAGTGTCAAATTCGATCAGAGAAAGGCAGGTTTTTGTGCCTCCTATGTCAGCGCCGAGAATAATCATCACTTATTCTTGTATATGTTGAATAGGCGCGTCTATGTTTTTGCTTGCTTTATCGTCTAAATACCAGAACAGTTTACCATTGGGCTGTATATCTTGAATCGGGTAGTCATGCGCTGTTGGTGAAGCAAGAATACGCTTTAATACGAGGTTTTTTTCTTCGCCATGGGCAAGTATCAAAATGTTATGTGCAGCGTTAAACATGGGATAGGTTAGTGTGATTCGCCAAGCATGTAACTTTGCAACGTAATTTTCAGTAACGCTTTTATGCATGACCTTGAGGGCGGCGGTGTCGGGAAATAAAGAAGCGGTGTGTCCATCAGGCCCCATGCCTAATAAAACGATATCTATAAAAGCTTCTCCAGTGTTATTGCGTGGCAAATGCGCTTGTAACATTTTGGCATAATCTTGAGCGGCGGACGCGGGATCGATTTCGCCTTGCATGCGGTGAATATTTTCTGGTGGACAGGGTATCTTGGAAAACAATGTTTCATTGGCCATGCGATAGTTACTATCGGCATGCTGTGGTGGTACGCAACGTTCGTCGCCAAAATAAAAGTGTACTTTTGACCAGTCGAGCTGATTGACATGTGTTGCATCGGTAATAATTTGATGCACTTGTTTGGGTGTGGATCCACCGGACAACGCGATATGTAAGAGGCCTCTTTTTTTTATCGCTTGTTGTCCGATTTCAATCCAGTGTTCCGCTGCGTGTAAAGCAAGACTCGCAGCGGAATTAAAAGAATATAGCGTGCTCATTGATTGAGTATTCGCTATATTGGGTAAAAAATCAATTAAGAGCTTGAAAAGTCCTAAGCAGCATTGCTCGCTTGAATTTTTAGGGCTTGGGTTTTCTCATCTATCGCAGCCAGCAGATGATCAAATGCTTTAGCGAATAAGGCAATGCCATCTTTTTCTAGATTTGCCATGATGTCATCTGTTGCTAGGCCAAGTTTGTTGAGCTGGCTGATTTGAGCATCTACTTGCTCGAGTCCGCGTTCCAGTGTTGGTCGGGCTGATCCATGGTCTTTGAACGCTTGCAATGTAGCGGGTGGAATCGTATTAACGGTATTGGGGCCGATTAAGTCATCGATGTACATTGTGTCTTTATAGGCAGGGTTTTTTACCCCAGTGCTTGCCCACAAAAGTCTTTGGGGGTTGGCGCCAGCTTCTGTATAGCGAACAAATTGTTCACCAAAAAGTTCTATATATCGATTATATGCATTTTGCGCATTTAGAATAGCCACTTTTCCAAGTAAAGACTGAGCAATGTTTTGTTGTTCAGGAGTCCCGTTTTCGATAACTTGCTCGAGCGCGGAATCCATTGCTCCATCAACTCGGCTAATGAAAAAACTAGCCACGGATGAAATGTTTTTCATTGGCATCTCTTTTTCGTGCCTTTGTTTGATGCCATTGATATACGCATTGGCAACGGCCTCATAGCGTTCTACAGAAAAAAGCAAGGTAGCATTTATATTTACGCCATCGGTAATTAATTGCTCGATAGCTGGAATTCCTTCTTTGGTCGCCGGAATTTTTATCATGATATTAGGGCGTCCCAAACGTAAAAACAATTCTCTGGCTTCTTTAATACTCGCCTGGGTGTTGTATGCTAGGTCAGGAGAAACCTCTAAACTCACGTATCCATCACGGCCTTGGGTTTTATCGTAAACCGGTTTTAATTGATCCGCCGCATTTTGTATATCTTCTACTGCAAGGCTGAAAAAATACTCTCGACTGCTCGCATTGGGTTGCTTACTTATAAGAGCAGCAAGCGCTGCATCGTAATCATTGCTGTTGATAATCGCTTTTTCAAAGATGGCGGGGTTAGAAGTAATACCTTTTAAATCATCTTGTTTAATCAAATTTTCTAATATGCCGTTGTGTAACATCGAACGATCAATATTGTCGTACCAAAAACTTTGTCCGTAGTCAGCGAGTAAATTGATGGGTGTTTGTGTCATGTGTGGCCTCATTCTATCTTGTCATTTATTATGTCAGGGATTCTTATACAGTGGTTTTTTTTTAGTGCTTGTTCGTGGGTTTTATTGGTGCGCGTATAGCTAACGCTAGATGAGTACTTCAGCAGAATATTATTGTTGGAGTACTGCTCTGTTAAGTGGCACAAAAATGAATTAACCACGTTATGGCTTTGCAATATATCGACGCAATCAAAATACGATATGGAATATTTTGATTGCGTCATGAATAAGCTGCAAATATCGTGGCAGGAAAGTCAAGAATTCGAAAATAATTGTCATCGTAAGTGATTTTTATCCTAGAATCCGCAGTTGAACGGTTCATCAATGTTTGGTTGCTGGAGCATATGTTCCATTCTATTCGGCTGACCAGTTATAGCTGACGACTTGCTTGTTCGTATTAAACTCAATTTCAAGCGTTTTAAAATTCGCATTTTTTAATTTGTGAATTTTGCCTTTGCCGTAGTAATACAGCCAGCGTGTGTAATGTGTACCGTCATGTTCTACGACTGCGCCTGTTGCCACCGGAGTTCCAAGAAATTCCTTTACCTGTTGTTGGGTTGTGATTTCGCGTTCGACCCAAGACTCGAATTTACGTGGATCGAAGTCATGACCAAATTCGATGCTTGCGCATGCGGAAAGCGTGAGCAGCAAAATCAGAGCTAAAGCGTGCATTCTAAGCATAATGGGTATTCCTTTTAATAATGATCTTAGGGCCTGTGAGGAATTTATGAGAAAGGGTAGTGAGAAGATAACATAAATAATCGATCAACAAACAATTTTGGCTGGTTGCTGGATGAATTTACCTACCGTGGGCAATGTCTATTTCTCCTTAAAAATTAGCTGCCTAGACCTAATTGTTTGAATGTTGAGCGGTCTTTTATGGCTTAAGCTATTACTCATCTGATCCGCTATAAACACAGTGAAATACGCTAAAGCGGTGTTCTTGTTTCCAGTTGCTCGCCGTAGGATCAACCCATAAAATCTGCAGAATTAATTAAGTCTTTGAACTTAAAGGGAATTCCGTTCGATGATTAAATCACTCTCAATACAGGGAAAAATAAATGCGATTGTTTCGTTTATTTTTTTAGTGATGATGAGTGTTTCGTCCTTTATAACCATACAAAATGAAAAAGAATATGTGCTTGATTTAGCAAAAAAACAGGTGACCGAGCTTACCGACTGGTATTTTGACAGCTTGAATACCATGATGCTCACAGGGAATATGGGGCAGCGAGCTATTTTAAGAAAAAAAATCCTAGCGCGTGACCAAGTGCTTGATGCACGTGTATTGCGTGGTGATCCTGTTATCCAACAATATGGCCCAGGATTTGTGGATGAAGCGCCCAAAGATGAGCTGGACAGGGAAGCACTTAAGGGTAACGCCACAGTATTAGTCGAGCAGGGCGAAAATGGTCGTGTATTAACGGTCGTCACCCCGTTTCATGCCACAGAAAATACCGGTGGCGTGAATTGTTTGCGTTGTCATGATGTCGAACCCGGCGCGGTCAATGGCGCAGTACGTTTGACGTACTCACTCGAGCACCTCGATAGCAGCATTGCTAAAGAAATAGTGAATACGGTTATTACCAGTGCGATCGTGTTTTTTCTAGGTATCGTGTTAATCAATGTTTTCATGGCGAGATGGCTCACCCGACCGTTGAAGAACTTAATGGAAATTGTCAATCGGCGCGCTGAGGGCGATATCGAAGCTCGCGTAGCACCCACTGGAAGTAGTGACGAGATTGGTAAACTGTCTAATGCATTTAATGTGATGGCGGATAATATTAATTTGGTGACGCGACGTGAACACGATACGGCGACGGATTTAAAAACCAAAATTGATATGTTGTTAGGCGTGGTAAAAAAAGTGACTGACGGAGATTTCAGTAGTGAAATACCGTTTTCAGGAAGCGATGCGATAGGCGAGCTTGCCGGTAGTTTACAAGTCATGATCAATTATATAGATCAATCGATTGACGCAAAGAAGCAAGCAGTCAATGAGCTGCAACGTAAAGTTGATACTTTATTATCTTTGGTCACCCGAGTATCCAGTGGTGATTTGACGGGGCATATCGAATTACCTGGCGCAGACGCCTTTGCGCAGCTCGCCGTAGGTATTCGCTCTATGAGCGAAAGCTTGAGCGAGCTTGTTGGCCAGATTCAAAACTCAGGGGTTAAGGTGTCATTTGCTGCGGGTGAGCTTACCGGTAGTATGGCTAAAGTCGAAAAGAATGCCATCGAACAAGCGCAAACGACCGAGCTGATATCAACCACCGTAGAAGAAATATCCGCGACGAATGAAGACTTAGTTCATACCATGGATGAAGTTGCAGAGATAGCAGGGAGAACCACAACGGCGGCGATGCAAAGCCACGCAGGCTTATCTAACATGGAAGTGCTGATGCGCAAAATTGTTGACTCCTCCGCACTGGTGTCTGAAAAACTCGCGATACTTAAAGAAAGAGCAAATAATATTAGTGCTGTGGTGGTAACGATTGCAAAAGTTGCTGACCAAACGAATCTATTATCATTGAATGCTGCCATTGAAGCGGAGAAAGCGGGAGAATATGGAAGAGGTTTTGCGGTTGTTGCAACAGAAATTCGGCGTTTAGCAGATTTGTCTGCCGTAGCGACCTTAGACATTGAGCACATGATTAAGGAAATACAAAGTTCTGTTGCATCGGGTGTTGAAGGCATGAGCGATTTTACCAGTCAACTAAAAGAAAGCGTGCATGATGTACATAATGTAAGCAAAGAGCAAGAGGATATTGTTGATCAAGTAGAAACCTTAGGGCCACGATTTGATGTGGTGCATCAGGCTATGCTCTTTCAGTCTAAAGGGGCTAATCAGATTAACGAAAAAATGCTGCAACTGAGTCAGTTTGCCCAGCAAACAGTAGAAGCATTAAAGACCTCTCGCGAAAATATTCACACCCTGGATGAGGCCGCTAAAAGCCTTAATAGCAGTATTTCTCAATTCAAAGTAGACAAGGGATGAACTCCGTTTAAGGTATAGCAGCCATGGCATCTGATATATCACAGCAGACATTACTCGAAAAAAATATGTGTTGGCAGGACATCGGGAGTTGGTCTGAGCGTCCACCGAGTTGTGAGCGCCTAAATCGTGAACGGCATTGTCGGCATTGCAACGTATTTTCTGAAGCCGCTAAATCCAAGGTATACAACAGCTATGCTGAGAATGATATTTTTCAGCAGGCAAAAATAATTATTGCGCAACAAGCTACACAACCTAACGAAGGCATTTATTCAGCGATACCTTTTAGAATGGGGCCTAAATGGTTTCTATTACCCACTCACGCTGTTATATCGATTGCTTCGAATATCCGAGCGCATTCCATTCCAAACCTAAAAAATTATTATGTTAAGGGCTTGGTGCCCGTCAATGGTGAAATCTATCTGTGTTTTTCTTTATCTCGTTTGATGGGAATAAATCGTGACTATAGTGAAACGCCGGATTTAAAAAGAGGAATATTTGAACGTTTAATGGTAATCAATGCAGGCAGCATAAGAATTGCGATCAGAGTTGATGAGATTAGAGAAGCCGTGCGTTACGACGATGCAGATGTTAATAAAAGCTGTACAGATATTACGAGTGCATGGAAACCCTATCTATTGGGTTGTGTTTTTTTTGAAAAACCAAAACACACTATTAGTTGTTTATTCGATATGTTTGCTTTGGAACAAGTGGTAAAAAATCAGATAGCATGAGTAAGGATTTGCAAAATTATGGTGACTATTCCATGTTGGATTTGTTTCGCATGGAAATGGAAAATCAAAAAACCGAATTGAATCGAGGACTATTGGAACTCGAAAATAACCCCGAGGCTGATGTTCTTGAATCATTGATGCGGGCCGTACACTCTATCAAGGGCGCAGCCCAACTTGTCGATGTGCGCGCTATTGTTAGAATTGCTCATGCGCTTGAGGAATCCCTATTGGAGATTCAACGCGGTAAGGTAGCTCTCAGTCGTGAAGTAATTGATAAGTTACTCTTTGCGGTAGATGTGATGGTTAATGTTACACATTACAGTGATGAAGAAATCATGGACTGGGGGCAAAAACGGGAAAAAATTGTTCTGGATATTGAAACGAGCTTACATGATATTGTTGACGGAAAAGCAGATAATTTTTTCACGGTTGAAAACGAAATAGATCAAAAAGTCCTTGCCGATGTTGAAAGTGAAAAAACCTATCAGAAAAATGAGGCAAGCCATGAAGAAATTATTCGAGTTGATGCATTAAAGTTGAGTAAAGTATTGAGCTTAGCGGCGGACTCGCTAGTTGAAACGAGAAGATTTGAAAATGTAAAAAACTCTTTATTCAATTACAAAAAAAAACAGAATAGGCTATTGCTGCAATTGGAGCGTTTTAATCGCTTGCTTGAAGATCAATATGTTCCTGATACGATAAAAGAAGAGTTGCACAGTATTATCAAAAATGGGCTTGGTTTGCAGCAATATTTGTCACAGCGAATGGCTGACCTGGATAGTTTGGGGGGGCGCGTAAGTGCGGCGGCAAATACCTTGCATAATGAAATACTTTCTGTGCGCATGCGTCCATTTGCAGTTGTTGTGCAAGCATTGCCACGCATGGTGAGAGATATCTCCCGTCGCTTGGATAAAAAAGTCAAGTTACGTATGACAGGTCTTGCGACACTGGCAGACCGGGAAGTATTAAAACGCATCGACACAACCATTGTGCATTTGATTCAGAACGCGATAGATCATGGTATTGAGTTTACGGCTAAGCGTAAGACCCGGAAAAAACCTGAATTCGGAACAATCGTGTTGCAGGTGAGCCAAACGGCAGGAATGTTATTTATCGTTGTTGAAGATGATGGCAGAGGGATTGATATTGCACGTTTACGCATGCAATTGGTTGAGAAAGATATTGTAGATGAGTTTGCTGTTGCCAAATTGAAGGACGAGGAAGTTCTAGATTTTATGTTTATGCCTGGGTTTTCCACGCGTAAAACGGTGAGTGAAATTTCGGGAAGAGGTGTTGGTTTAGATGTTGTCAAAGATGCAATTTCTTTTTTAGGCGGTATTGTTAAAGTAACTACGGTTCTTGGTAAAGGAACCCAGTTTCGTTTGTTATTACCATTGACGGTATCAGTGGTTCGAGTTTTATTGTTTGTCATTAAAGAAGAATCTTACGCATTTCCGTTGACAGATATTAATTATGTGACCCGAGTGAGTCGTTCAGAGATTAAGTCTGATGAAAATGGAAGCTATATAATACGCGAGCAACGATTGGTAACTTTGATTAGTGGAGCCCAGATGCTGGGTTATGCTAATGGAGAGGGAAACTGCCAGCTAGATATTGAATTAGTCTCTTTTGGGGCAGGAGATTGCGAAGTGGCTATGGTTGTAGATTCCCTCGAAGGGGAAGCAGAGTTGTCGATTCAAAGTGTCGAGCAATACGTAAACAGAGCGTCACATGTTTCTTCTGCCGCGATCAAGGAAGATGGGGGTTTAAGCTTAGTTCTTGATGTTGAGGGAGTGGCTCAGCGTATTCGAGAACTGCGCCGGAGCGTGGGTTTGTGGTCGATAAAGTGTGTTTACAAGGCACCGCCGAAAAAAAATGCCTTGCTGGTGATCGGCGTTGATGAGTTGTCTAAAGGTAAGGAAAAACTCATGCAGCAAACAGATCACAATGTATTCGTCGCCAAAAGTATGGGTGATGCCTGGCGTAAGGTATTGGAATATGATTTTGATATTATTGTAATGGAATATATTTCGCACAGTAAAAATATTATTCGCTTAATTGGTAGAATAAGAAATGAACTATTGTTGCGTGATGTCCCTATTTTTTTGATTGGGGAAGAAAAATATTTTGATGATTTCGATAATTTATCCACTCTTCTGCCATTGCATTTTTTTACAGAAAAACAGTTTACCTCAGAATTGTTGGTATCTTCATACCCATAGCGTTTAAAATTTAGGTGTAACTGCATACCTAAATTTTAAACGCTATGGGTATAGTAACTGAAAAATAGCTAATTTATGGCTGGATCAAGCAGCTGTTATTGCAAAATATAATCAATGATCTGAATAAGTAGTCGAAATACTCATTGAACATAAACTAAAGTGAACAGTATGATTAACGAAGAAAAGACGTCGATACCTAAAGAAACCGTAGTGTTATTGATTGATGATCAAGTCATGGTGGCTGAAGCGGTGCGCCGTATGCTTGTGGATGAATCTGATATAAGTTTTCATTATTGCAGTGATCCTAGTTTGGCGATAGATAAAGCAAAAGAGATTAATCCAACCATCATTCTACAGGATTTGGTAATGCCTCAAATGAATGGTATTAGCTTATTAAAACTGCTACGGGCAGATGAGTTTACCAAGACATTACCGGTTATCGTTCTGTCTTCAGAGGAAGACGTTACTATCAAGAGCCAAGCATTTGCAGTAGGCGCCAGCGACTATTTGGTAAAGCTGCCTGATAGCATTGAGTTAATCGCACGTATACGTGCTCATTGCCGAAGTTATTTTCTACAATTGGAGCGCGATG
>CAZWUO010000095.1:0-12722 GCA_964636675.1 uncultured Ectothiorhodospiraceae bacterium | reverse complement strand
AGCCAAGGTGGTTAATTTGCTGTTAAAAGGTTTGGCAAAGCGCTAATTTTTTAATGCCAACTTCATGATGTTGGTTTTTTCATCTTGACCATACCCCCCCGCTGTAAAACTGGAGACCTATTATGAAAAACCTGGAACAAGCTTTCGGTCATTGGATACTCAAATACCGTTGGCTCGTTATTATCCTGAGCATTATTTTAGTCTTTGCCGCTTCTTCAGGCGGCAAACATCTGAAATTCACTACCGATTACCGAGTATTTTTTAGCGCCGATAACCCAGAACTACTCGCCTTTGAGGATTTAGAAAATACTTATACCAAAAATGACAATGTGCTTTTTGCCCTCACTCCGGACAATGGGGATGTTTTTACACCAGAAACGTTACAAGCGATTGAGTGGCTCACCGAGCAATCCTGGCAAATACCTTACTCCAGTAGGGTCGATTCGATTTCGAACTTTCAATACAGCTGGGCGGAAGGAGATAACCTCGTCGTCGAAGACTTGATCGCCGATGCCTCTCGTTTAAGTGCCGCTGAAATAGCGAAAATTAAGCGTGTCGCGCTGCATGAACCACTACTCATCAACCGTAATATCTCCCCCGATGCAAAGGTAACAGGGGTTAATATTACCATTCAGTTGCCCGGTATTGATGAAACCAAAGAAACCCCCGAAATAATCGCCTTCGTGCGTGATCTGGAACAGCAATTCTATAATAAATTTCCTGGTATAAAAGTCCACTTAACCGGCATGATATTGATGAATAATGCTTTTTCAGAAGCATCAATGCTCGATATGCAAACCTTAGTTCCTATCAGTTTTGCCGTCATGCTGATTACCCTGGGTCTTTTAATTAAGGGGTTTACCGGTACGCTTGCAACCTTAGGCGTGATTGCATTGAGCATCGCTGCCGCCATGGGTTTAGGTGGTTTTTTAGGGTTTCCGATTTCCCCGCCCTCGGCAAGTGCGCCCATTATCATTTTAACCGTCGCTATTGCCAACTCGGTGCATATTCTAGTTTCTATACTGCAGCAAATGCGCAAGGGTTCAACCAAAAGAGAATCCATTGTTGAGTCACTACGCATTAATCTGCAACCCGTTACTTTAGCCAGTATCACTACCGCCATTGGTTTCTTAACCATGAATTTCTCAGATGTGCCACCGTTTCAACATTTAGGTACTTTTGTGGCGATGGGCGTATTAAGCTCGCTCATTTTATCACTGACTTTTTTACCCGCGCTAATGTCTTTATTACCAATAAGAGTGAAACCACTCGCTCCAGAACATGCAGATACAGATTCATTTACAAAATTCGGCACTTTTATCGTTGCAAAACGCAGAATTTTCTTCTGGGGTTCTTTGCTTGTTATTGTCACCTTCGTGAGCTTTCTACCACGCAATGAATTGAATGATGTGTTTGTTAATTATTTTGATGAAAGCGTGGACTTCAGAACGGATACAGATTACGTTACTGAAAACCTGACGGGTATTTACAATATCTCTTATTCACTGCAGGCCGCAAGCAAAGGAGCCATTAGCAACCCGGCCTTTTTGCAAGAAGTCGAAGCGTTTGCGCAGTGGTTTGAACAACAACCAGAAACAACCCATGTCAGTACTTACACAGATATTTTTAAACGCTTGAATAAAAACATGCATGGGGATGATGAGGCTTGGTATAAACTGCCTACGGAGAGAGAACTCGCTGCACAATATCTACTACTCTATGAAATGTCATTACCCTATGGCTTGGATTTAAATAATCAAATTAATATCGATAAATCAGCTACTCGATTTGTGGTCACCTTGCTTACATTATCTTCCAACGAAGTGCTTGCATTAGCCGCACGTGCCGATCAGTGGTTACTCGAAAATACCCAGCATATCGTACAAGCCAAAGCGTCGGGGCCTTCGCTGATGTTCGCCAATATTGGCAAAAGAAATATCCAAAGCATGCTAATAGGCACCACCGCAGCGCTCTTGTTAATTTCATTCATACTCATTATCGCCTTTCGTTCACTAAAAATAGGTCTGGTCAGTTTAGTTCCCAACCTCGTACCGGCCGCCATGGGGTTTGGATTATGGGGCTTAATGGTCGGCGAAGTCGGACTCGCACTCTCGGTGGTCAGCGGAATGACCCTAGGCATTGTGGTGGATGATACCGTCCACTTTCTGAGTAAATACCTCCGCGCTAGACGCGAAAAAGCCTATGATGCTGCCACTGCGGTGCGTTATGCCTTTACCACCGTGGGGCGTCCACTGTTGATCACCACAATTGTATTAGTACTCGGCTTTTCGGTATTGGCATTATCAAGTTTCGAACTTAATTCAGGCATGGGTTTATTGACCGCCATTATCATTACCTTTGCTTTAATCGCTGATTTTCTATTTTTGCCCACATTACTTATTAGACTTGAGGAGAAGAAAAATGCAAAAGCTACTGTTGATTCCGCTACTGTTTCTGGTACTTCCGCTTAATGTCATTGCCACCACTGCAGCAGATAGAGGCTTACAAATAGCAATAGAAGCTGATGAACGTGACACTGGCTGGCACGACCAACAAGCAAAGATGCTCATGACACTGCGCAATAAACAAGGCGCAGAAACAACCCGTGAAAATCGAATTCGCACCCTGGAAGTAGAGGGTGATGGGGACAAAAGTTTAATCGTGTTTGATACGCCAGCCGATGTAAAAGGCACTGCTTTTTTAAGTCATACACACTCAATTCGAGCAGATGACCAATGGTTGTTTTTACCCGCATTAAAGAGAATTAAGCGCATTTCTTCTTCCAATAAATCGGGGCCATTCATGGGTACTGAATTCGCTTATGAAGATATTTCATCGCAAGAAGTCGACAAATACAATTATAAATATTTAAGAGATGAAGAGGTTAACGGGCATCAAACTTTTGTTATCGAACGCATACCACAATATAAAAAATCGGGCTACAAACGGCAACTCGTATGGCTTGATCAAACCATGTATCAACCGATTAAAATTGATTTTTTTGATCGCAAAGGGCAATTATTAAAAACCCTCACTTATTATGACTACAAACAATATCTGAATAAATATTGGCGCGCTGATCGCATGGAGATGATAAACCATCAAACGGCAAAAAGTACGACGCTTGCTTGGGCCAACTATAAATTCAAAACCGGACTTAAAGATAGAGACTTCGACAAAAATAGTCTTAAAAGAGCACGCTAATTTTGGATCTTCTCAAGCACAAGCTTTTGCTGTTTTTTTTTTCGCTGGTGTTTTTGTCGACCACAATAATACCACTCAGCATAGCCGCTGAGTGGTCGGGTAATATTGCAACAGAAATCAGGGAATTCAAGAACCCAGGATCCACCAACCAACAAGAAAAACGTTATAGCTCGATTGCATTCAAACCAGAGTTTTTTCATCAATGGGATAACGGGCAATCCTTTACATTCTCTGCATTTTCAAGGGCGAGTGATAATAACGAATCACGCACACGTGTCGATATTCGAGAACTATACTGGAATTACTCGAGCGAAAGCTGGGAATTGCGACTTGGCATACGCAAAGTTTTTTGGGGCGTCACCGAAGCACAACACTTAGTTGATATCATTAATCAAACAGATTTAATTGAAGGCTTTGATCGTGAGGAAAAACTAGGCCAACCCATGGCAAATTTTGCATGGATTAAAAACTGGGGCACCACAGAGTTTTTCGTCATGCCCGGATTTAGAGAGCAAACCTTCGCAGGTGAAGATGCGCGACTACGCCCAGGCCTGCTGATTGATGCAAGCAACCCTGTGTATGAATCATCAAGCGCAGAGCAACACGTCGATGTAGCTGCCCGTTGGTCACATTATTTTGGGGATTGGGATATCGGCCTAAGCCAGTTTTATGGCACCCATCGAGAAGCCCGATTTACGCCTATTATGATTAGCTCGAATGACGGCAGTCAAACGCTTAAACTTACACCTAATTACGATATTATCAAGCAAACCGGCCTGGATGTACAAGCTACCCTTGACAGTTGGTTGTGGAAAGCAGAAGTGATCCGGCGTAGCGGAAAAAACATAGATACTTTTTATGCATCAACCCTGGGACTTGAGTACAGTTATTTTGATGTTTACTCAAGTGGTATCGACATAGGTCTTATTACTGAATGGCTATATGATTCCAGAGACCAACAAGCCACTACATCGTTTGCAAACGATACGATGCTAGGTTTGCGAATCGCGCTAAACGATCGGCAAAGTACCGAGTTTTTAGCAGGTATCATTGTCGACAATAATAATAAGGGGAATATTTTCAGTGTAGAAACCAGCCGACGTATCGGAGAGCAATTCAAACTCAGTATTGAAGCCTATGTTTTCTATGACATCGCAGCCGATGATATTCTCGCCGCATTCGCCAATGACGACTACCTACAACTCGAGTTTGCTTATTATTATTAGGCATCAGTTATTTTTGAGTACCGGCTAAGTTCAAGATCGCCGTGGTGCGCTCTCGCGTAGCCAGACACAACTCACAGTTTTCAAGCAGTGAAGCCCCGTAGCTAGGAATCATTGTTTGCAATGTCTGTCGCCATTTTTTACTTTTGATTTCATCAGGGAACATTTTATGTATCACCTCTAACATAATCGATACTGATGTAGATGCTCCCGGCGAAGCACCGAGCAATGCAGCGAGTGATTTATCGGCCGCGCACACAATTTCGGTTCCAAACTGTAAGACCCCGCCTTGGTCTTTATCTTCTTTAATTATTTGCACTCTTTGCCCCGCCGTTGTTAATTCCCAATCGTCTATTTTTGCATTCGGGTAATAAACGAGTAATTCTTTAAATCTATCTTCGGAGGATTGCACCACTTGCTTGATCAGATATTTAGTAAGATCCACATTCCGCATACCCGCCGCGAGTATCGGCCAAATATTATGCATTTCAATCGATAAGGGCAAATCCATATAAGATCCGTTTTTTAGAAACTTAGTCGAAAACCCAGCATAAGGCCCAAAAAAAAGTGACTGCTGACCCTCTATCATTCGAGTATCAAGATGCGGTACAGACATGGGTGGAGAACCTACCGCCGCTTTGCCATATACCTTGGCATTATGTCTTTTAACTACATTTTCATTGGTACAGCGCAGGAAATGACCACTAACCGGAAACCCACCATAGCCTTGTGCCTCCTCGATTTCAGATTTCTCTAACAAAGGAAGTGTTCCGCCACCCGCTCCAATAAACACCGTGTCAGCAATAACCTCTTTTTCCTCTTCAGTCGCAAGATCTTTTATATCGATCTTCCAGCGACCGTCCGCTTGCTTGGTAAAATCGGTGACGTTATGCCCCAAATGAACAGCGACGTTTTCACACTTCTCCAGATAGGCGATCATACCTCGGGCGAGCATTCCGAAATTTACATCCGTACCGATATCCATTTTTGTCGCAGCAAACGGCGTATCTAAAACTCGCCCTTCCATAATAAGAGGAACCCAATCTTTGATTTGATTCCGGTCTGTTGAATAAATCATATCCTGAAAAATCGGCGCACAGCGCATTGCAAGATAACGTTTTTTAAGAAAATCCACGTTATCATCGCCCCACACAAAACTCATATGCGGAATATCATTGATAAATGGAATATCAAATGAAATACAGCCCTGCTCTTTTAAATAAGCCCACAATTGTTTGGAAATTTCAAAACTATTCGCGATTTCCAACGCCTTACTAATATCTACCTTTCCGTCATCATAGGATGTGTAATTAAGCTCACAAAAAGCGGAATGACCGGTACCCGCATTATTCCAAGCATCAGAGCTTTCCGCAGACACTTTATCAAGACGTTCGTAAAAAGAAATATTCGCGCTAGGTATGAGTTTGCGTAACAGGATACCCAAAGTAGCACACATGATACCGGTACCAATGAGCACTATATTTCTTGGAGTTTTATTCATAGAGTAACTATGTCCGTAGTGATTGATGTATCCGTAGCGATTGATGTGCACTAAAATCTTATTCAGCTAGCACGTATCTCGTTCAATTCCGATGCAAGCAATTGCAGTTTTTGCATACGATTGAGTTTTTTTATGACGATTTCTCTTTTGCTAGCGGTTGATCGATTATGCTCTGTCTCTAGATATACAATTTTTTCTGGACTTCGTCCGCGAAAATATTTTGCACCCGTTTGCTGACTATGCGCGACAAACCTTTTTTCTAAATCATTAGTAATACCGGTATATAAGGTGTTATCCGAACATTGGATAATATAAACATTCCAGTCCATTAAGCAATCACACCCTCAAGTCAATGGCTGATACCAGGAAAGTTTCTCATGCAGTGTCACGACCTCGCCTACGATAATCAAGGTTGGTGGCTTGATGGATTGTAATTTTACCTCTTGCGGCATCGTTGCTAAATCAGCGATATGCACGACTTGATCATGCGTAGTACCGCGTTCAATTAATGCGATAGGCGTCTGTTGAGACATGCCGTGTTTGATAAGCTCTTTACATATCGTCTCCACACCGGTCAATCCCATATAAAAAACCAAGGTTTGCTGTTGCTGTACTAACGCCTGCCAATTAAGGTCGATGCTATTATTTTCTAAATGCCCAGTTGCAAACACCACAGATTGCGCATAATCTCGATGGGTTAATGGAATACCCGCATAGGCAGCACAACCACTCGCAGCCGTTACCCCAGGAACCACTTGAAAACGTATATTTTCACTCATCAGGGTTTCGATCTCTTCGCCGCCGCGACCAAAAATAAAAGGGTCTCCGCCTTTTAAACGCAATACACGTTTGCCCTCTTGCGCTAATCTTACCAGCAATTCATTTATTTTTTCTTGGGGTAAAGTGTGCGCTGATTTTTTCTTACCCACATAAATTTTATCCGCATCACGGCGCGCTAATTCAAGTATGGGGGCAGTAACAAGACGATCATATATAACAACATCAGCTTGCTGTAACAAGCGCAAAGCACGAAATGTCAGCAAATCAGGATCGCCCGGCCCAGCACCGACAAGATAAACTTCGCCTCGGTTAGACGCAGGCATTGTAGCGTCAGATACTGCTTGCTCCAATGCCTTAGCCGCCGTTTTTTCCTGACCCGAATACATGAGTTCGGCAATAGGACCTTGAATCACTTTTTCCCAAAATCGTCTGCGTTCATCAACATTACTGAATTTTAACTTGGCTTTTTCGCGGTATTTTTTGAGTAGAATAGCCAGACGACCATAAGCAGCGGGGATCATGGTTTCGATTTTAGATCGTAGTAAACGCGCTAAAACCGGCGAAGCACCGCCGGAAGAAATGGCAATCATGACCGGCGAGCGATCAATAATCGATGGCATAATAAAACTGCATAGCTCGGGCGCATCCACCACATTCACCGGAATCCGTTGTTCTTGTGCTAGCTCAGATACAGCACTATTGACGCGCGCATTATTTGTCGCGGCAACAAGCAACACGACGGCCTCAAGATCAGGCGCAATAAATTCACCTTGCCGGGCCGTGACTAAGCCTTGGTTGAGCAACTCATTTAACGCAGCACTCAACAAAGGTGCAACAATATGCACCTTGGCTCCCGCACTGATTAAGGTTTTAACTTTACGTGTAGCGACATCACCGCCACCCACAACAAGGCATTTTTTATTCTGCAGATTAAAAAAAATAGGTAGATATTGCATGGCTTTATTTCAAGGCTATTAATAAATTCTTTTAATGCCCACAAGCCGCGCATTTAGGTTTATGCTTCATTTTTATTTCACGAAAACTGGCATCCAAGGCGTCATAATAAAGCATGCGACCGACTAAAGGTCGCCCAATTCCGAGAACAAGCTTAACGACTTCGATGGCTTGCAATACACCAATAACCCCTGGCAACACCCCTAATACGCCTGCTGCCGCGCATGACAAAGCTTCATCTTTTGCAGGTGCAGGAAATAAACAACGATAACAAGGCCCATCTGCGGTCTCGTTTGCTGGCCAAAACACCGTAACCTGTCCTTCAAATCGAAAAATAGCGCCATGCACATTTGGGATTTTATATTTCACACAAGTATCATTCACTAAATAACGGGTGGGAATATTATCCGAACCATCAACGACGATGTCGTAATCTTTTAATAGCTCTGCAACATTGTTTTCATCGATACGTGCTTGATAAGTGTTTATCTGAATACTTGAATTTAAGGCTTCTAGGGTTTGCCGCGCAGAGTCTACCTTGGGGATACCAATCGAGTTTTCATTATGTAAAATTTGGCGTTGTAAATTACTTTTATCAACAATGTCATGATCAACCACACCCAAAGTGCCAATGCCTGCGGCCGCGAGATAAAGTGCAACCGGTGAACCCAGGCCACCCGCACCAATACACAGTACTTTGGCATTGAGTAATTTGAGCTGCCCTTGCTCACCGACATTCGGCATTAGAATATGTCGCGCATAACGTTCACGTGCATCCGCCGTTAAGGTTTGCGGAACTTCAAACGATAGCCCGTCGTTTTTCCATTGATTGAAACCACCAATAATCGAATATACATCGGTGTATCCAAGCTGTTGCAAGCTATCTGCCGCAAATAAGGAACGTAAACCACCGGCGCACATAACATACACCGGCGTATGCAAATCACTAATATGATTTTCGATATTTAATTCCAGATAGCTTCTACCAACACGCACGGCATTATGCGGACTACCCTGAGAAACCTCATCAGCATCTCTCACATCGAGAACAACGCCGCCATCCGCCAGTTTTTCAACCACGTCTTGGGCAGAAATATGTGGCACCTTTTCTTTCAAACTGGCAATTCGTTTATCCTTGTTTTTCATACATCTTAACCTTAGGTAATTTGTTTATTTCAGTACCATAACCCCCTTAAATAGGAATCATGTAAACCCTTTACAAAGGCGAGTATTGTACCAGAAGCACCCTGTTTAAACAGTTTACCCCCGTTATTTGCGCGATTTAAAACCAGTTTTTGATCCCGGGTGCTCTTTAGTATACAAACTGACGCTAACCCCTCTCCATACAAGTGCTTTTTCTTTTTTCATACCGATGCGCTTCGCAACATTCTCTGAGCGAATATTATTTTTAGCAATTAAACTAATAACTTTAGGTTTATGCAACTCCTGAAACGCATATTTTAGAGCCACTTTCGCCGCTTCAGTTGCCAAGCCCTTGCCCCAAAAAGGCTTATCAATTAACCAACCTAGCTCAAACCCTGGCCAATCCTCAGGTTCAAAAAAGCCAACCCGACCAATAAGCGCACCAGTCTCTTTATGCTCCACGGCCCACATCCCAAAACCACGTAATGACCAATGACCCAATAACATCGCCAAGTTGCGCCACGCCACCCCGGAGGTTAAGGGCTCCCCCCCGCCGATATACTGCATCACTTCAGGCTTTGCCATCATTTTGGCATACTCAGGAAAATCGTCATTTGAAAAATCACGTAGAATTAACTGCTTTGTTTCTAACATATGGACTCCAGGCCAATGGAAGAATAAAAAGGCGCCAACGACCTTGAAAAACGCCGAACCCGCTCAAACACTAAAACCATCGTTGTCAACTAGCTGAGCGCTCGAACATCGATTACAATGCCGCCTTTTATGTTTAAACATTAGCAAAATAAGATACACCTAAACCCACACTTGATACACCCATAAAAATAGGATCTGTATTATACAATGAAGATAATTGAAAAAACCGTAGTCGCCTCAACCTGGAAAGAAGTCGCTGCATTAAATGAAAACACAGCCAAGCAACGCATGGTTAAACTAGGGGCACGCCAAACAGATTTGCTTTCGTTTGTCACTACCGCTGTCGAAGAACTCAAACAAGATGTGCTAGAGTTAGGAGTCTATATATTTTATGTTGTTTATCGCATGTTCGAAAAATCATGCAAAACAAAATTAAAAAGAATCTCCAGCAATAAAATAGCAGCGGCCTATGAAAAAAATGAAACATTGCTTTTAACATTAGATGGCTCACATAATGATCTTTATGCACAAATAGCGAATATAGAAATCACAAAACAGCCACATGTTATACGCTATGTACTCGACACCTTATTCGAAACCGACGAAGACCCCGAACCAATCACTTTATCTGACGTAGAAATCGGTACATTATTTTTAATTCTAAAAACAGTCGTTGATGTATTGGGTAATGCCGGAAAATAAGTTAAGTTTCCGTTATGTCTTTGCTTGAAATCAGCCTGCGAATAAGTACTTATAATATTATAAACTAATATTTAAACTATGCATTTTCATTGTTTGACTATGCATGCGTGGCGTTGCTTTCGAATATCCTCTAAACCCAACTCTAATAATAGATGCATATTTTTGTCCGCTATCGCATCCACATTAGGATATGTTGCACGTGCGTGCTCCACACTGTCTTCTCTGATGAAATGAAACATCGGATAAATAGAACGGTTGGTATAGTTTCTTGCATCATCCACCGCTAAATCTGCGAAGCAATAATCAGGATGAAACGAGGCAATCTGGATGATACCAACAAGATCAAGCTCCTCTAATACGGCATCAGCAACATCGAGAAATTGATTATACTCAAAAAAATCAGCAAGACAGCGAGGGGCAATTAATATTGCTGTCTCTACCTTTGTTATTTCTGTTTTTTGTAAATGAGACAATTCATAAATGATATCATCTACCAAGGATTCACTGCTATTTGCGCAGGAAACTGCATATCGAATGGTATTTTTATTGAACGGATTTTTCGCAAACGGACAAAAATTATGCGCGATAATGATTTGTTTAATCCATGTTTTAGTCTCGTTAATAACTTGCTGCTCGAACAAATTTTCAGGTTTTTTTTGCATAAATTTCTACTTTATCACCAAGCTTAACCGTACCATTTTTAATAACTCGACAGCAAACACCGCCTCGCCACTCTTTAGCTAACGCAGCAAAGAGCCCCGATTTTTGCGCTTCCATGCGCGCACAAGGATCGGTTTCCCGTGTAATCAATAGCTCGGCATCCGCAATTTTTAAAATTTTTCCAGCTGACTGAAATAAGTCAATGTCTTGCACGAATAAGTTTGCTCGCCGCATCTGCCACGCGAGTGGCTCCCCTAGCTCTTTGCATGCTGCGTTCCACCCACGATCCGACAATACGGTAACCTGCCTATCACCCGGCTTACCTCTAAAGTCCGATTCAATACCCGAGGGTATCGAGATAGACGCAAAATCCAATAATACCATCGGCGCTCTTTTTTTTTCGCGCATGGCGATACCCAACAAGCAACCCATTTTTCACCTCTTGCCTTACAGCACAATATGAGGAATAAATCGTTTCACAAAGTCCCCTAATACCTCGATTGCCATTCGTCGTGATAGCAATCGGAATTCCAGTGTCATAATCTTCAAACCCCATACATGAAAACATCCCAGCATACCCAAAACATTGATTGGTATTCCGCCAGCCATAGGGAGATGGCAGCGTCAAACCGGTCATAAACCCCTTACCCAATGGCTTAAAGTTCTATCCCAGCCGTGTACTTGACGTGTCGTGTATTTCTTAAGCGTTTCTGCGGAAAACAACCTTTATTCCAGAGGAATAAAATGAAAACATTATTTAATAATTCATTGCTGAATAAACTAGTTAGGTCTGGATATTGGGAAATATTTATGCTTTAATCCCCCGTTGTCAATTGTACATTATCACGGTTTTATCTAGTCACATCCATCCTTGTGTTCTTCTGTAAGTTGCCTTGATTAATTTGCAATATCATCACTATCAATGTCTTAATGAGGTTATATCAATGAATACAGGAACGGTAAAGTGGTTTAATGAAGCAAAAGGTTTCGGCTTTATAACTCCTTCAGACGGTAGCCCAGATGTGTTTGTACATTACTCTGCAATCCAGTCCAGTGGTTTTCGCTCTCTAGCAGAAGGTCAATCTGTGAGCTTTAAATCTGAAAATGGCCAAAAGGGTCCTCAAGCAACTGAGGTACACGTTGACGCTTAGTCACGATAACGATATTTTTGAAAAACCCTTCATGGGAAACCATGTAGGGTTTTTTTAATAGCTTCCATTTTAATCATGAGAATTATATGAAAAAACTATTCGTTGGTAGCTTGCCCCTAGATGCAACTCAAGATGCTGTAAAAGCGCTATTCTCAGAATTTGGCACTGTGCGCTCCATTGAACTCATTAGCGATATATTTACAGGTAAGTGCAAAGGTTTTGCATTTGTTGAAATGGAAGGCCACGAAGCACGTGCCGCAATTGCTGGCCTCAATGGAAAAGCCTTCGGTGATAAGTTCCTCAAGGTTAAATTTGAAGAAGTACGAAAAAAAGGGGGCAAAGGTAGACGTCGGTAACAAAAAATACGCGACTATTGCCTTTTCATCTGCTTAACAAGAAACCGCGCCGGATGTAATGATTCAAGCACCTCATTGCTGAATGTCAGCGTTTGCTTTTCCAGCATCGCGAGTAATAATTCAGCTGCAGGATAAGCGGATACTAATCCTCTCGAACCATGCCCCGTGTTTAAAAACAAACCGGACTGATACTCAGCGGTCAAATAATTTCTCTGCGGTTTTCCGTGCCTAATATCGGCATAAGAGGTCTGATAGAAACACACATCGGGCACCGGGCCGAGTACCGGAAATCGGTCATGCGTTGTGCAGCGCAGGGATGCACGAGCACGGGAAAAATCCTGGTGATTTAGCAAACCCGGAACATTGTCCTGTAATTGGGATAAAATGACTCGAT
>CAZWUO010000094.1:0-12933 GCA_964636675.1 uncultured Ectothiorhodospiraceae bacterium | reverse complement strand
TGGACGGCATTATCAACCACATCTCGGGCACATCTAAACAGTTACAGCTTATAGTGTTTAGGGCAGATTATCCGCCTTAGCTAAATAGTTACGGATAAAATTGCTAAAATCGGACTTTTTACGAGGCCATCATTCATATCTTCTTGGCAAAAACAACTATGTGCTGTGCATGGAAAAAATGGTGAGTTGTTAAAATGCCGCAGGAGTTACCTGTAATGAGTTGGCGACAAATATTTGAAGTTTCTCAAGGCTATTGTGATAATAATGTTTCAGCCTATTACTGGGATAGTTATGTCGATTATAATGGCGGAATATCCATCCAAAGGTATTTGGAACTCAATGCTAATCGATTACGTACTCGCCTTCTATCTTTTATTCATGAACTTGGAACTATCCAAGTTCATGACAAAAATATTGTAAATCACCTGAGTATTAAAAAAGATTTAAGCCTCTGGTGGTTGAGTTTATTAGTAGAGAAAAGTATTTATAAATCTCCATGTCTTTTTGATTGTCTCCGTTTGTTGGCGTTAGAGGAATTGCTTCAAAGAGACAAACCGGAAGGTATCGAGTTAGTCAGCTCCAACAAAAAGCTGGCTTGCGGAGTTAAGGCCTTGTGCAACGACCTTAGTATCCTTTTCAGGTGGTCATGTGTGCCTGATAAAGAAAGACCTCGATCAACTTCTCTGCCGAGAAAGATACACGGGCATCTGCCCCTAATTGCCCAAAGCATACTTTGGCTGGTACGACACGTTATTAGTCAATGGCCATTACGTCGATTAAATAAACAATATGCCTCAAATACTGCGGATGTTACCCTGTTTTCATATTTTATTCACCTTGACACCAAATCCTGTTCTAATGGTATTTTTCGTTCCCACCAGTGGGGCAAGGTCGGTGAGTTGCTTAATGCCAGTTGCAAGGGCGCTAATTGGTTGCAGCACTATCTGAAAAGTCCAGCTGTTCCGAATCTTCGTACTGGAATTTCGTGGCTTGCAAAGTTTAATCGTGACAAGAACAGGCAGGGGCGGCATCTCTTTGTAGATAGCTTTTTAGACTGTCGTGTCGTGATATGTACCTTAGGCAATATTTTGAAAGCTGGCATTGCTGCTGTAAGATTACGCTCGTTAGATAAAAAACTACAAGATACGGGTATGGCATCATGGCTATGGCCGTTGATTCGGGAAGATTTCTGGGAGTCGGTTTGCGGGCGGACAGCGGCAAGAAATCTCTTATGGGTTGAGCTTTTTGATGCGGCATTGGCACAATTGCCCAGACAGCGTCTTGGCTTTTATTTATGGGAAAACCAAGGGTGGGAACAGGCAATGATTCATGCTTGGCGCAAACATGGACATGGTGAATTGATTGCGGTGGCTCACTCAACGATACGTTTTTGGGATCTTCGTTATTTTAATGACCCACGGGTATTTGAACAAAGTGTTGAACCAACAATGCCTCTACCTGATAAATTTGCCGTGAATGGCCCGGTGGCCAGGGATTTTTTAATTAATTCAGGATATCCGGTTAGCCGTTTGTTGGAAGTAGAGGCCCAAAGATACCTGGGTTTGGCAGCAGTCCCTTCAAGCATACGGCTTAACAAAGATAAGAGTAATCGGAGGCTATTGATTTTGGGCGATATCATGCCCGCATCAACGCAGCGTTTATTGCGCACTTTGGCAGATCTGCCGGCAGATTTGCGCAATACCCTTGAGTTCGTATTTAAACCGCATCCAGGCAATGACACCACGGATGAATATCCCAATGTCCGCCTCACATTGACTCGAAGGCCGTTGGCAAAGATTTTGGTTGGTTTTGATATTGTCTATGGCGCAAATCCCACTTCAGCTGTTGTTGATGCGTATATCGCAGGGCTACCAGTCATCGTGCAGTTGGATACGGGAGAAATTAATTTTAGTCCTTTAAGGGGTGTGCCTGGTGTGCGCTTTGTAAGTGAGGCCGGTGAGTTGGCATCTGTTTTGTCTGAAATTTATCAGAAAGATTCCCCGAAACGAGAGCAATTTTTTTGGTTGGATACGGAAATGACACGCTGGCGGTCAATTATAACAGAGAAGACGAAGAATTAGTATGTAAAGTAATTCCTAAAGGAGTTTACTATGATGATGGCACTAGATTGTTTCCACGGGAAAAATGTTATAATCACTGGCCATACCGGTTTCAAAGGAGCATGGCTTACGGCATGGCTCAAACAGCTTGGTGCTAAGGTGACGGGTATCTCCCTTAATCTGCCAACCAATCCGTCTCATTTTGTTGTTGCGCATTTGGCGGATGGTATGAATGATCTACGTATTGATATTCGCGATAGGTCAGCCCTTGAAGATGCTATTGTGTCTGCGCAACCTGATTTTGTGTTTCATCTTGCGGCTCAGGCTTTGGTGCGGCGTTCATATGATTATCCTATTGAGACATGGCAGACGAATGTATTTGGTACATTGCACATACTTGAAGCTTTGCGTAAACTGGACAAACCTTGTGCGGCGGTAATTATCACCAGTGATAAATGCTATAATAATGTGGAGTGGGTATGGGGTTATCGTGAGACTGATGCCATGGGGGGGCCGGATCCATATAGCGCATCTAAAGGTGCGGCGGAACTGGCTATTCGCTCGTATATCAAGTCGTATTTCCCCAAAGACACGAGCAAGGTGCGTATTGCCTCCGCACGAGCCGGGAATGTTATCGGCGGAGGTGACTGGGCCGCTGATCGTATTGTCCCGGATTGCGTCAAGGCTTGGTCAACCAATAATACGGTGCAATTACGGAATCCGCATTCTACACGTCCGTGGCAACATGTGCTTGAACCACTTAGCGGTTATTTGAGCCTTGCTGTTGCTTTGTCGCAACGACCTGAATTGCATGGTGAGCCGTTCAACTTTGGGCCAGCGGCGCAGCAGAATCATAGTGTCTTAGAGTTGGTGCAGCAGATGGCGATATACTGGGATCAGGTGCGTTGGCGGGATGTTTCTCAGTCAATGGTAGGGCCGTATGAGTCGGGGCTGCTCAAGCTTAACTGTGACAAGGCGTTGCATTATTTAAAGTGGAGTGCTGTGATGGGGTTTGAAGACACCGTGCGCATGACCGCAGAATGGTATAGTGCGTATTATAGGAATCCTGCAGAGATCACTATTATGACACAAATACAAATTAAGTCGTATATGGCGTTTGCCAAGGAACAGGGATTAACATGGGCGCAATAAGTTTAGATGATATTGTAGTAACACCGTTGAAACGTATTCCAACAGACGATGGCGATGTCCTGCATGCCATGAAACAAAGTGATGTGGGGTATAGCGGCTTTGGTGAGGTGTATTTTTCCTGGGTGTTAAATGGAACTGTTAAGGCTTGGAAGTGCCATACTAAGATGACGCTGAATTTAGTTGTACCTGTGGGGATGGTTAAGTTTGTGTTTTGTTTGAATGGCTTTAATGAGTTTCGTGTCGAGGAAATTGGCGTTGAACGTTATGTGAGGCTTACCGTACCTCCTGGCGTCTGGTTTGGTTTTCAGGGTAGGGCGGAACCCCAAAACCTGGTGATGAACATCGCCAATATTAGTCATGATCCCAATGAAGCTAAGCGTCTCACATTATCGGATATAAAATATGATTGGAGCTAAATGATGAAAGTCATTTTACTTGCCGGGGGATTCGGTACACGCCTGGCTGAATACACGGGTGTTATTCCTAAACCTATGGTCACAATTGGTGGCAAGCCGATTCTTTGGCACATCATGAAAACTTACGCACATTTTGGTCACAAAGATTTTTATGTTGCGTTGGGTTATAAGGCCGAGGTGATTAAGGATTATTTTCTTAATTATCACGCCCTCAATGCTGATTTTACGGTTGACCTTGCTTCGGGGAATGTTTTGCCGCATCATGTGGATCCATTGGATTGGCGGGTGACTCTAGTCAACACAGGTAATACGTCAATGACTGGTGGTCGTGTTAAGCGTATGCAACCGTTTATTGGTAATGAGACATGTATGTTGACTTATGGGGATGGTGTGGCTGATATTGATTTGGATGCTTTGCTGGCTTTTCATCGTGGTCACGGCAGAATGGTCACTATGTCAGCCGTGCGGCCTGCTGCTCGTTTTGGCGAGTTGGAAATGGATGGTCAACGTGTCACATGTTTTCAAGAAAAACCACAGTTACATGAAGGTTGGGTTAATGGTGGTTATTTCGTATTCGAACCGGCATTTTTTGATTTGATTAAGGGGGATAGCACCTTGTTGGAGCGTGAGCCGTTGGAACAAGTGGCTAAGTTAGGTGAGTTGATGGCTTATCGGCATGAAGGTTTTTGGCACTGTATGGACACCAAACGTGATCATGAATTACTTGAGTCCTTATGGGGGCAAGGCGCTCCCTGGATAATATAGAAAATATGCGGGTATTAATTACTGGAGGATTTGGTTTTATTGGTGGACGAGTAGCTCAGTATTTGCAGCGAGAGGGATATCAAGTAGTTCTCGGGTCGCGGACAGAGCAAATATCGCCCGATTGGTTGCCGCAAGCAAAAGTGGTTAAAACCAATTGGTATGATGACATTTCATTAGAAAAAATATGCAATAAAATTGACGTTGTCATTCATGCCGCAGGCATGAACGCCCAGGATTGTACCGCTAATCCCGTTGCGGCACTGGAATTTAACGGTCTATCAACCACACGCTTTGTTGGTGCGGCATATCGAGTTGGCGTGAAGCGATTTATATACTTATCTACTGCCCATGTGTATGCCAGTCCGTTGGTTGGCTGTTTTACAGAGGATACTTGTCCACGTAATCTGCATCCCTATGCAACATCGCATATTGCTGGGGAAAATTCCGTATTGGGTGCAAACCATCGTGGTGAAATAGAGGGCATTGTGTTGCGTTTATCCAACGCATTTGGGGCACCTGTACACAACAATGTGAATTGTTGGATGCTGCTAGTGAATGATTTGTGCAAACAGGCAGTACAAACCGGCACAATGTCTTTACGATCGAGTGGGCAACAGCAGCGCAATTTTATTACTATGGAAGATACTACTCATGGATTAAGGTGCCTTCTTGAATTAACTAAAGAACAGTATGCGGATGGGCTTTTTAACTTGGGGGGAATTACGTTGAGTGTTTGGGAAATGGTGCAATTGATTGCTTATCGTTGCCAGAGACTACTGGGTTTCTTGCCAAATATTAAACGTCTTGAACTGAACAATTATGAGCAGGATGGTTTACTGCAATATAGCTGTGACAAATTGAGTAGTGTGGGTTGCAAGCTGCGTGGTAACATAGAAAATGAAATAGACATGACTCTCCTTTTCTGTGCTAACACATGGGGAAATCGTTGTGTTTAATATGGACTCAAGAAATTCAATTGGTTGAATTAACGATATGATATATGGTTTGATGAACGTGAGACCCTTTTTCTCTGTAGTGATCCCCTGTTACAATTGTATAGACCTTTTGAAACGATCTATTACCTCAGTATTGAACCAAACCTTCCAGGATTTTGAGATTATCATAGTTGATAACTCATCTACTGATGGCACCGGAGAGTATGTTAAGTCAATTTGTAACGAAAGGATTATATATGAAGTTGTTCATAACCATGGAGTCATTGCTCTTTCTAGAAATGTCGGCATAAAGAAAGCTCGGGGGAATTGGGTTGCTTTTCTTGATGCCGATGACTTCTGGTTCCCTGATAAGCTGGAAATTGTTAAACGAAAGACCAGTGAAAATCCCCATTGTGATGTTTTCTGTCATAATGAAATTCTATTAATACAAGGCGCTGAAAGAAATACTTTACGTTATGGTCCTTACGAGCCAGATTTTTATCGTATATTGCTCACTACTGGTAATCGCTTATCTACTTCTGCGACCACGGTTCGGCGTGAATTCCTGAATTCCCATGAACTACGCTTTAACCAGGCACGAGATTATATAATTGTTGAAGATTATGATCTATGGCTTCGTATTGCTTTGAAAGGAGCTTGTTTTTTCTTTATAAAACAGCCATTAGGGAAATATATTATTGAAGACGGGAATATTTCGTTGAATACTACTAAAATGCGGCATAATCAGGAAGTGTTGTTGCGTGAGCATGTTTATGAAATTCAGGATTTCGAGCCTGACAGGGATAAACTTTGGCGTCAGATTGCTGTGCGACTTGCGGTGCAATACGCAAAAGATTTAATGGCGCAAAGATATGTGTGGGGAGCGTGTATGCTGATATTTACAGCATTGAAAAATTCTCCTTTGGGGGGAATTAAATACTTTTGTTCACTGGTGATAAGGCAAACAAGGTGGATAACGCAAAAATGATTCGTAGTAATTTTTTTAAAATTAAATATGAACTGTTTGTGAGCATTATTATTATCATTTATGCAATGGTTTATGAGTGGGGTATATTTGAAGCATTACCGATAAGTTTAATATTTGGAATTAAAATATTTTGTCCACTTTTATTATTGCTATTGATCCCAATTAGGAAAATACATAGTAAATATGCTTCAAGGTTTATTTTTTATTTCGCATTATTTATGCTTTATGGTCTGATACCATCTCTTTTTTCAAAATTTTTCCCAGAAACAATTATTCAGTGGTTTAAATTTCTGCCATTAGTAATGTTTTTTATACTTATAACGACCTATATGGAGCAAAAAACTCAACTGTCTGTCATGATATCAAAATTGATAGTGCTATTTGGCGTTTTTTCTGTAGTGCAGTTCTTTTTACTATTATTGCTTCAATACACCGGCATCACTTTTAATATTACTCCATTGGGAAGAGGAATGTATGCTGGCCCCTTGGGCTTATTGGGGAATATAACATCTAGAATGTTTTTCCCTGGTTTACCGCAACCGGTTTTTAGGCTGTGTGGCTTTTGGCTTGAACCTGATAAAGCTAGTGGATTCTTGTTTGCTGCATTTTTTATTTCTCGTTCTATTTACATTTTGGAAAAAAAGAAATATTGGCTGAAAGCGAGCTATTTATGTTTGGTAGGGGGATTTATGGCTTTGTCTAATGCCGGATATCTTTCCATTGCAGTCGCTTTTTTATTTGGAACCATGATTCATATTTTACACGCCAAAAGAATTTTGCGCTCGTTATTATTATTATTGATAGCATTGAGCCTTTTAGTAGTAGTTTTCCTGGGTAGAGAACAGGTAGCACGGAAATATTATAATGTTAACGTTTTGAGAATATTGACTGGAGTACGAGGAACTTCAAACGCAACTATTAAAAATCCTTATGGCGGCCGTTTTAAAGTTATGAAAAAAAATTTTTTAATCTTTTTAAATAACCCTTTTGGTGTTGGGTTTGTTATTCCAGGTGGCGGTGCTTTAAAACACCACCCTTCTGGAACAGCACTTGTACGTTGGTTAACACAAACAGGTTTTTTAGGACTTTTTTTATTGTTGTTACGAGAAAAACAAATTTTAACACCAATTTTTAAATATAGCTTTCATTCAAAATACTATATGAATATTTCTCAGGCTTGGATAGTAATGTTTACTCAAAATATGGTCTATGGCAGTTTGATGAGTCCTGTTTATTTAATTTTGTGTGGATTACTTGTTTCTGGCAGAATAAATAATGTGGTGGTGAAGGTAAACAACTAATGGGGAAATTACATACGATTTTCTCGCTTACTTATCCTTTTCTGAGATTATCACATTCCATTCGCAATGCCATCTGTATTAAGCAAACAGGTCGGTTAAGGATCCTTTTGTATCACGATATTGCCCCGGAAGATCAGAAAAGTTTCGCCAGACAATTACGCTGGTTGGCAAGCCACTGGAATTTTGTTAGTCCGCAACAATTTGCCTCAATGGTTGCCGGTACAGAACAAATCAAAGGAAATAATTTGTTACTCTCATTTGATGACAGTTTTGCTTCAAACCGCGTAGTTGCGGAAAGCATACTTAATCCTATGGGAATAAAGGCCTTGTTTTTTGTGGTTTCTGATTTTGCCGCAATCAATTGTCCCAAAGAAGCTCGTGCATTTGTCGCCAATCATATTTGTCCCGGCATGGCAGTTGAAGATGTGCCGAAATATCAGTATAATATGGGATGGAAGGATCTTGAAGCATTGCTGGAGCAGGGGCACACAATTGGAGCACATACCAAGACACATGCACGTTTGTCTGCAATAACCGCGCAATCGGTTCTCCATAGCGAGATCGTTACAAGCGCCGATATTCTGGAACAACTTTTAGGCATTAAGGTCAAACATTTTTCTTTTACCTTTGGCAATATCGACAGCTTTTCTCTGCAGGCTATGTCGGTTGCCAGACAACGATTTCCCTTTGTATATTCCGGATTACGCGGTGATAATGCCGGGGACGTTTCACCATTGGCCTTGCGACGTGAGTCAACAACGGCTCGAGATTCTCATCTGCTGTTGGGAGCTTTCCTTGAAGGAGGAGGAGATTTCCGTTATTCAAAAAGTAATCAGATTTTAGATAAATGGGTTGAGGAAGGGGTGCCTTCTATTGCGCGGGATTAGGGGAGTAGCTGGTGAAGGCCCTGGTTAATCCATTATTATTTGTTATTCTCCTGCAGATTGCGGGAGTAGCGTGGCTGCTTTGTCAGCGGATATCAAGATCACGGGCAATAATTCTATGGGGACTATTGATTTTGAACCTGATGCTGGCAGGTCTCGCAACACCGATTGTATCTCACTATCTTGAACAGGGTCTAACCATTTTACCGCCAAAGAAATTATCTCTTTCCCCTCGTTTTATTTTTGTCCTGGGTGGCGGATATCTTATCGGTGCAACTCCGAAAGAAGATATCCTGGTTATCGAAAGTCAACGCCGGGTATTGCTCGGAGTGGCAACATGGATGAAATATCCGTCAGCCAAGCTTGTGTTCTCCGGGGCATCACATACTAAAGGCAGTCGAAGACCACCAAACAGGCATGCTCTGTTAATGGCAGACTTGGCTTATCAATATGGAGTCCCGAGAAAAGTTATGATATTGGAATCTAATTCCACAAATACGGCGGCACACCCTGTTGAAGCGTTGAAATTGCCTGGAATAACATTTTCAACGCCCATAGCCATAGTGACAAATAGTTGGCATATGCGCCGGGCCAGACGCGAATTCTTGCGCTATTTCAAAAATGTTATGCCGATTTCTGTCCCATCTTTAAGCTTGCCGTCAGGGTGGATTTGTTGGCTCCCCTGCCCGGACAGTCTTGAAAAAAGCACGACGCTTATTTGTGAATGGGTGGGGATGTTGTGGTACTCGGTAAACTCCTATTTCATTCCGGTTGGACAATAGAATATGTTTGGCAAACAAATTACTTTGGCTCCAATTCCTAAATGGCGTGACATGTTGTGTGCGATGGCGCCAGGCAGGATTAATAGTCATGAATTAGCTAAACCATGGTTAAGGCAGGGAGAAATGGCCGGTTGGTTTTCCCGTTCCGCATGGTCGCTTGCGCAGATAGTTATGTGGCGACAGCGACAAAAGGGAAAGGGTAGAATTACCGTCTTTGTTCCTGATTTTTTTTGTAACGCATCTCTTGTTCCTTTACGAGATATTGATGTGCGGCTGTTTTTTTATCCCGTTACCTCTAAAATGCAGCCTGACTACAAGGGAATTCGGCAACAGGCAAAAATAAATCCGCCAGATGTACTTCTTGTAGTACACTATTTTGGCTGCCCTGTACCCACAGCGCCAGCTAAGGATTTTTGTCATGACTATGCCGCCTGGTTAATCGAAGATGCGGCGCATGTCCTGAAACCAATTCCAGGTATTGGTAAATTCGCAGATTTTATACTTTACAGTCCCCACAAACTTCTGCCTATTCCTGATGGGGCTTTACTTATTGCCCGCGCCGATGGGGCTAATAAATTAGGAAAAGAATTGCTTTTAACTTTTGGCGATCCAAAGAAATGGCATAAACAATTTACAAAATCTCTTCAATTATTTTCGCCTCATAGGTTCTCTCATAGGCAAATTTTTGAGTGGTTTGTTAAAAGATTGTTGCAGAAGCTGGGAGCACGACAGCAAATACTTCGTGTCGATTATTGCGAAATCTGCAGGGAATCAGCTTCCGTGGCTCAATTGCCAACACCTGCAATGAGTGGTACTGCTCAGCGTATTCTAAAATCATTATTGCCGTCATTGAACAGAATTGCTCGATGGCGGTTGCGGAATCAGTTACTTTGGGATGAACTTTTATTGAAAACACCGGGTGCTGGATTTGAGGGCATCAATGTTGGCCCCCGCTCAACGCATGGTGAGTGGATTCCGTATAATGCCGTTTATAATGTTGATGAAAGATGCGCCGGACAAGTATTTGCGGATATGCAAAATACCGGTTTTCCCGTAATGACGTGGCCTGACTTACCTCCTGAAGTTTTTGCAAACGGGCAGCTGGAAAACGAGGCTGTACATTTACGGCACAGCCATATCCATTTACCGTTGCATCAGAGCGTATCTGTAAAGGATATTGTGGCAAGTTTCAAATCTTCGGCAGTACGGCTGGGCGAATCGTCTTCCCCTAAGGTGGAACTTGTGTGGGATAACGCGACTCGTGGCCAGTGGCAAGAATGGCTGAAGCAGGCAGGCCAGAGTAATATGATGCAGTCGTGGGAGTATGGTGAAGCAAAGGCTGATGTTGAAGGCTGGATAGTACGGCGGTGTGTTTTTCAAGTCGATGGCACTCCTGTCGCAATTGTCCAGGTGTTGGAAAAACGCTATTTGGGATTGCTGCATTTATCCAGAGTAAATCGTGGGCCTTTGTTCTTGTGCAAAATTAATGACGCCTTAAAAATGGCAGTGATTAAATGCCTGACTCAAGAGCTGGCAGGGATCAGGCGGGGGCGTATATTCTCATTTGCGCCGGAGCTACCACTTACGGGGCATTCCATAAATATGTTAACTCATTTGGGGTTAAGACAAAATTCTCCTTATGGCTGGGAGTCTATCTGGCTGGATTTACGGGAAGATACTCAAAAACTTCGCAAGAAACTCGATGGCAAGTGGAGAAATATGCTCTCATTTGCCGAGCGACATGATCTTCAGCTGGATGTTGTAAGAGATGCAGATAGTTTCGAATGGATATTGAAACAATGTAATAGTATGATGCAGGCGCGTAAGGGACCAGATGTCCCGGTTGCTTTTTATCGGAAATTATGGCGTTTTCTGAATGATACAAATCAGCCGGCATGGGTATTTCGTGCGCTTGCTGAGGACGAAGTGGTTGCTGGTATCTGCGTAGTGCCGCACGGATCTGCCGCAACGTATTTGTTGGGTTGGAACGGTGATTATGGCCGTAAACTGAAGGCAAATCAATTCTTGTTATGGAATGCTATGACATTTCTTAAGCAAAATGAGTTTTGCTGGTTTGATTTAGGTGGGATTGATCAGGAAAAGACACCGGGCATTACCACCTTTAAGTTAGGTGTCAATGGAGAACGTTATTCACTGGTTGGCGAATCGTGGAAATGGTAATCGTGTATCTCACAACTGGCAAAAAACATTACATCAATACATCAATGGACGTAAAATGAACAAAAAAATAGACAACAAATTTATCAAGAATAAACGAATCCTGATTACCGGGGTATGCGGCACAATCGGCTCAGCGTTGGGGCGTTTATTGATAGATGATAAGGAAATTGGCTTGAGAGTTATGAGAGATAATGCTCGATCGGTCTTATGATAATAGGAATTGATGCGTCAAACATACGCGCTGGTGGTGGAGTAACCCACCTGCTTGAACTTCTGCGGGCGGCTGATCCTATTGTGCACGGGTTTTCACAAGTCATTGTATGGAGTGGAAAGGCAAACTTGAGCCGGATTGAAGATCGGCCATGGTTAGTGAAAAGCCATCAACTTCTTTTGGACAAAGGTCTGCTTTGCCGCACCTTCTGGCAGCGGTTCAGGTTATCTCATCTGGCGCGGGCCGCTAATTGTGATGTGCTTTTTGTCCCGGGCGGTTCGTATGCTGGTAGTTTTCGACCGATTGTGACGATGAGCCAGAACCTGTTGCCGTTCGAGTGGCGGGAGTTACGGCGGTTCGGGTGGTCTATGTTTACGCTCAAAATGATTCTTTTGCGCTGGACACAATCGCGTACCTTCCACCATGCAAATGGAATCATTTTTCTGACGAAATATGCAAAGGGTGCTGTAATGCGTGTGATCAAAGGCACCAATAGTAAAACGACGATTATTCCGCATGGTATTGATAAGCGATTTGCTTGTCCACCGCGCGAGCAGTTGCCTGTTAGCCGGTACTCAATTGATCGGCCATTTCGCATCCTCTATGTCTCGATCATTGATATCTACAAGCATCAGTGGAATGTTGCGGAGGCGGTTGCACAGTTGCGGAAGAGCGATTTGCCTGTGGTGCTTGATCTGGTGGGGCCAGCCTACCCTCCTGCCTTGGAGCGGCTGCGAGCTACGCTGGAGCGGATAGATCCGGCAAGTGAGTTTATCCGCTATTCGGGGGCAGTACCCTATGCCGAACTGCATACACGCTATGCACAGGCAGACTTGTGTCTGTTTGCCTCAAGTTGTGAAAACTTGCCCAACATACTGATAGAAGGCATGGCGTCCGGTTTACCCATTGCTTGCTCCAATCGAGGCCCCATGCCCGAGGTGCTTGGCGATGCCGGAGTGTATTTTGATCCTGAGCGGCCTGTCGAAATTGCCGGCGCTATCAGGAAACTCTTCGACAGCCCGGAGCTTCGTTCACTGCTTGCTTGTGAATCCTTTGAGAAAGTGCAGGAATATTCGTGGGAACGTTGCGCTAACGGAACTTTTTCATTCATCGCGCAAGTTACGGGCAATCAGCAGACTGTCACCTCATTAATAAAAACAGATTAACTGGAAAAATATTATGTTCACTAACAAAACCCTATTAATAACCGGCGGCACCGGCTCTTTCGGCAACGCAGTCCTTCAACGTTTCCTCAATA
>CAZWUO010000093.1:0-12951 GCA_964636675.1 uncultured Ectothiorhodospiraceae bacterium | reverse complement strand
GTCCCATCGCCGCACCGTTCATGGTACCCGTATTATCGAGAATCATAAACGCGAGAAAGAAACCCAGGGTCACAAAACCCATGTGTGAAATAGAAGAATAGGCAATCAGTTTTTTCATATCATTTTGTGCCAAGGCCACAAAACCAACATAAACAATGGCGATAATTGACAGTAGAATCATCAGCCAATCTAATTCATTCGAAGCCGCCGGGGTAATGGGTAAACTAAACCGAAGAAACCCATAACCGCCCATTTTCAACATGATGGCTGCAAGAATAACCGACCCACCGGTGGGTGCTTCAACATGCGCATCTGGCAACCAAGTGTGCACAGGCCACATGGGTATTTTAACCGCAAAAGCAATAAGGAAAGCGAGAAAAATCCAAATCTGCGCCGTCATACTCAATTCCAAATCGTGGAAATCGAGTATTGCAAAACTATCCGACTGGGTGAACATATAGATCAATGCGACCAACATGAATACCGACCCAAGAAAGGTATAAAGGAAAAACTTTATCGTTGCATAAACGCGTCGTGGCCCACCCCAAATACCGATAATAAGGAACATGGGTATCAACATCGCTTCCCAGAAAACGTAAAAAAGAATGGAATCCAAGGCTGAAAACACACCAACCATCAAACCTTCCATAATTAGAAATGAAGCCATATACAAGGCCGCTTTCTTCTGAATCACTTCCCAAGCAGCGGCAATAACGAGAACACTGGTAAATGTCGTTAACAGAATCAACGGCAGCGAAATTCCATCAATACCGAGATGATAATTAATATTGAAAACTTCAATCCACGGCATGAATTCAACAAACTGCATCTTCGCGGTGGTAATATCAAATTGGGTATACAAAGGTAAAGAAACAACGAATGTTAATACGGAGACAGCCAGGGCCAACCACCGGGTAATAGATGCACTCACCATTTGGCTAGTTGCAAGCACAACCACGCCACCAAAAATTGGCAACCAAATAATTAAACTCAATAGAATCGAATCTGAACTCATTCAGCGATTTCCCTTAATTCTTTTTATCTAGACGAAGATTATCCAGGTCAATAACACTGACAATCCAATGATCATAGCAAACGCATAATGATACAAATAACCCGTTTGCAGCTGTCGCAGGGTTGCAGCTAATACGCCAACAGATTTTGCTGTCCCATCAACCATAGACCCATCAATCAATTTAACATCACCCGTTTTCCAAAGAAACTTGGCTAAAGAGCGGGAGCCTCCTGCGAAAAATTTATCATTAAACCGATCAAAACCATAAGCATTGTCGAGCACCCGATAAATGCCTTGGTATTTCTCCTTGGCAATAGCGGCGATATTTGGATTAACCATATAGATATACCAAGCAGTACCTAATCCGGCCATCGCTAACCAAAATGCAGGAGTGACCAAGCCATGGCTAATAAACCCAAGCGCACCCGTGTAGTTGCTTCCCAACTGCGCCAGCACATCGTGCTCTTTTAGAACCAAGATTGAATCATCAAAGAAACTACCGAATAACATGGGACCAATAGCATAAAACCCGATAACCACAGAAGGTATGGCTAATAATATCAGCGGAATCGTCACCACTAACGGACTCTCACGCAGATGGGATCGGGTGTGCTCATCCATGCGTTCTTTGCCATGAAATACCAAAAAAAACATCCGAAAAGTATATAACGCCGTTATAAATACGCCGAGCAACACTGCGATATAGGCATAGCCAGAACCCGCGACATCTGAAGCACCCACGGCTTCTATGATTGCATCTTTGGAAAAGAAACCAGAAAACCCCGGAAACCCAATGAGCGCTAATGAACCAATGAGTGCCGTCCAATAAGTAATCGGCAGATATTTTTTTAAGCCGCCCATTTTGCGCATATCTTGTTCGTGATGCATTGCAATAATGACCGAGCCTGCCGCCAGAAAGAGCAAGGCTTTAAAAAAGGCGTGGGTCATTAGATGAAAAATACCTGCCGCATAAGCAGAAGCACCTAATGCCACCACCATATATCCAAGTTGCGACAAAGTAGAGTAAGCAACAACGCGTTTTATATCGTTTTGCACTAAACCAAGAAAACCCATAAACAAGGCCGTGGTGGCACCAATGACCATAATAAAACTTAATGCAGTTTCCGAAAGTTCGAACATCGGAGACATCCTAGCCACCATATAAACACCCGCTGTCACCATGGTTGCTGCATGGATTAATGCCGATATAGGTGTTGGGCCTTCCATCGAGTCGGGAAGCCATACGTGTAACGGTACTTGCGCTGACTTGCCCATTGCCCCGATAAACAACAAGATACAAATAACCGTCAGCAAGGACCATGTATCTCCAGGAAAGACATTAATAGTCACATCTTTCATCTGTTCTGCGGCACTAAACACATCCATATAATCAAGACTGTTGAAATACATCAGGATCAGTGCAATGCCAAGAAGAAAACCAAAATCACCTACTCGGTTGACTAAAAATGCTTTTAAGTTTGCAAAAATAGCCGTTTCTTTTTTATACCAAAACCCAATCAACAAATAAGAAACCAAGCCAACGGCTTCCCATCCAAAAAATAGCTGTAAAAAGTTATTTGACATAACCAACATCAGCATAGAAAAGGTAAACAGCGAAATATAGCAAAAGAATCGTTGATAACCAGGGTCGTCTTGCATATAACCAATGGTATAAATATGCACCATCAAGGAAACAAAAGTAACGACGAGCATCATCATCGCGCTTAAATTATCAATCAGGAAACCAATCTCAAAGGTAATCCCATCACTCACCAGCCACGTATACACAGAGCCATTAAAAGCACCGGCTCCATCTATTACATGATGTTTGAACACGTAAAATGAAAGTAGCGTGGATATCGCAACACCTACTATCGTGACGGTATGAGCACCAGAGCGCCCAATCTTATTTCCGAACAAACCGGCTATAATAGAGCCGATCAGAGGAGCCAAGGCAATTACTAAATAGTTTGTTTCCATTAGCACTCAGTCCTAACCTTTCAAAGTATCCATTTCATTGACGTTTATGGTTCGTTTATTTCTGAATAACACAACAAGTATTGCTAATCCAATCGCTGCTTCTGCTGCTGCAACTGTTAGGATAAAAAACACGAAAACCTGACCCGCGATATCCCCGAAATAATGCGAGAAAGCAATAAAATTCAAATTAACCGCCAGCAACATTAATTCAATCGACATTAACAATATAATCACATTTTTACGATTCAAAAAAATGCCAGCAACACTAATACAAAAAAGTATTGCCCCTAGGATTAAAAAATGTGAAAGCGGTATCATGCTCTATCCTCTAGGGTCTGTTTTTTTTTCTCTGACTTCATTTTAACGACGCGAACACGGTCTTTGGCCTTAACTTTCACCTGATCCTCAGGAGAAATATATTTGGTCGTCCGTTTATCACGTAGGGTCAACACAATGGCTGCAATAATCGCAACAACTAAGATGACTGCCGCTAATTCGAAAGGATAAACATACTCCGTATATAAAACCTGACCTAAGGCCTTCGTATTACTATAGTCAGCTGCCATCGCGGCAGGATCCGCAATCACATCTAAACCAAACCGTCCAGGACCAATAATGAGTATCAATTCTGCCAAAATCACTACGCCGATGAGCAAACCAACGGGTAAGTATTTTGTAAAACCTTCAGACAGCGGCGCAAGTTTTATATCTAACATCATCACTACAAATAAAAACAGCACCATAACCGCGCCTACATATACCAGTACCAAGGTTAGCGCGAGAAATTCGGCTTCGAGCAACAACCAAATCCCCGCACTGGTAAAAAATGCAAGTATTAAAAATAAGGATGCATGCACCGGATTACGAATGGTAACAACCATGGTTCCTGCAATAATTAATATTGCACCAAAAAGATAAAATAAAGCTAACTCGATATTCATAGGTATAACCGTTTATTAACGATACGGGGCATCTGCCGCTCTATCAGCGGCAATTTGGGTTTCTAATTTATCACCAAAGGCCAACAATTTGTCCTTAGTCATGATGTGTTCTCCACGTTCTTCAAAATGGTATTCAAATATTCGCGTTTCGACAATCGAATCAACAGGACAAGACTCTTCACAAAACCCGCAATAGATACACTTGAACAAATCAATATCATAACGGGTAGTACGCCGACTTCCGTCTTCACGCTGCTCAGACTCAATGGTAATAGCCAAAGCGGGACAAACTGCCTCACATAACTTGCATGCGATACAACGTTCTTCCCCATTGGGGTAGCGTCGTAATGCGTGTAAGCCTCGAAACCGCGGAGACATCGGCGTTTTTTCATCTGGATACTGAACCGTAATATTGCGCGCAAATAGATATTTTCCGGTTAACTTCAATCCCAGAATCAATTCCCACAACAATAGACTTTTTAAATACTGTACGACCTTAGTCATCCGTCATACACCTCCTAATCGAACCACGGCCCAACTCCACCTAAGACTAATGCACCTAACACTACAATCCAAACAATAGTGAGAGGAATAAACACTTTCCATCCCAAGCGCATGATTTGATCATATCTAAATCGTGGAAATGTCGCACGAAACCAAAAAAATAAAAATAGAAAAATAGACGACTTTAACAGCAGCCATACAATTCCAGGCACCCAAGCAAACATTTCTTCCAACGCTCCCAGGCCTTGGAATGGCGATAACCAACCACCCAGAAACATCAATGACGTTAGTAACGCAATTAAAATCATTGCGGAATATTCTGCGAGAAAGAAAACTGAAAATGTCATCGAGGAATATTCAACATGAAATCCTGCAACAATCTCGGACTCACCTTCAGCGACATCAAATGGGGCGCGATTTGTCTCCGCGACACCTGACAAAAAGTAAACAATAAACATGGGAAACAAAGGAATCCAATACCAATGAAATATACTGCCGCTTTGACCTTCTACAATTTCAGTTAGATTCAGAGAACCCGCAGCCATAAGCACACAGACTAGCGCGAAACCCATGGCTATTTCATACGAAACAATTTGCGCTGCGGAGCGTAAAGTACTTAATAGCGCATAACGAGAATTAGAGGCCCAGCCCGCGATAATGATTCCATACACGCCCATGGAAGTCATGGCAAGTATATAGAGCAATGATGCATCTATATTTGCCAACACCAATCCATCATCAAAAGGCACTACGGCAAAAGCGGCAATCATTGGTGTAAAGGCTAAGACAGGAGCAATGATGAACAGAACACGATTCGCATTCGTCGGAATAATCGTTTCTTTCATAATCAGCTTTAAGCCATCTGCAATTGGCTGTAACCAACCCCGCGGCCCTACTCGATTAGGCCCAGTACGGATCTGGAAATAACCAATAATTCTGCGCTCTGCAAATGTTAAATATGCCACTGCGAGTATAATCGGGACAGCGATAACCAAGATCTTTAGTACGATCATGATTAGGGTCGCTAACCAGTCCGGAAATATAGACAGTACGTTTTCTAATATTTCAACTATTTCTACCATTTAAAGCTCTCAGCTCTCGATCTATTTTGCTTTTTGTATTTTAACAGTAGTGACATTTGCATTTATCCCTGTACATTCCGCGGAAGCACCAGGAATATAAATACAACCCTCTGCTATTCGTTCATTTATTCCTATGGGCAAACTAATCGAACGTTCATCTTGAATAATATTATAAACTTGCCCTGCTTCGACATCTAAGCTATTTGCAGTATTGCTACTCAGATAGATACCTGCTTGTATTGCCTCTTGCGTGAGTTGCAATGAACTCGCTCGACGAACAATATTATCACCACTATACATTGGAATATCAGCCAGTCGATAAGTCGCATCGGGATCTATTTTCAACAAGGGCGGGCATTGCCACTGTAATTTATTATTTATTTTTACTTCGCCGATGGTATTGCGTACTTCGTTGTGTAGCTCGTCGATATCTAAATAATCAAATCCTTCAAGATTTAGCATACTGCCAATAACCCGAAGTATTTTCCATCCAGGACGCGCTTCGTCTAGTGGAGGCAAAACACCTTCGAAACTCTGCCAATGACCCTCTACATTCACAAAAGTCCCCGCCGTTTCCGCAAAGGTCCCGATGGGTAGCAAAATATCTGCATAATCTTGCATATTCTCGGTGACATAAGAGGTCATAGAAACCACTAAGTCTGCATTTCGCAAAGCATCACTAGCATCTGCATTTAGAATAAAATCTAACTCAGGCTCCAAATTCAGCAATACATACGTAGATAGCTTTGCTGCGAACATTTCTACGGTATTTTTGCCGGTCACCGAGCTTGTTTTGTTACCGGGTAACTTATTGGGCAACACCCCCGCAAACCCAGCCCCGGTAGAATTCGCAGCATCGGGCAAAAAAGACAATATGGAGTTACTCAATTCGGTTATCGCGACCGCAAGCATTTTGATGGTTGAATACTGCGGATGGGAATAAGCCTGGGCGCCGAGAAGCAAACTGCTATTCGTCGCACTTGCTAACTCTTGTGCAATCGCTGCATGCACTTCGTTAACTGAAGTACCTGCCACCAGTGCTTTTAATCCCGATAATGAGGTAGTTGCGTCTCCTCCGCTGCTAGAATTATTAAGCAGCGCTTTTGCAATAGCCGCTAAATCATCTACCAATACATTGGGTGAACTCACTATACGGTGGCTCAGCGGAAAACGTAAGGTGTACTCAATACTCGAAAGCGCAGAAACTTTAGCACCATTAAGCACTGCTTTACGCAAACGATGAGCAAGCATTGGCTGCTCTTGTCTAATATCAGAGCCTACCAATAAAACCGCGTTTAATTTTTCTATTGCGCTAATCTTGTAGCCAAGCGTGTTTTCTAGATTGTCGCTATCCGCCAATGCAAAATCAGTTTGGCGCAAACGATGATCAATATTATTGATATCAAGTGCCCGCGCGAGTTTTTGAAATAAATACAACTCTTCTAATGTGCTTGCAGGTGAAGCGACAAAACCAACATTATTAGAATCTTTTTTTGCCGCCTCACTAATTGCTTCGGCTGCTTTACTCAGTGCTGTTTCCCAATCTACTTCCTGCCATTGTCCATTCACTTTCATCAGCGGAGTGCTTAGTCGATCTTTGGCTCCGATTCCTTGATAACTAAAGCGGTCTCTATCAGAAATCCAAGTTTCATTAATCTGTTCGTTTTCTTCAGGAACGACGCGCATGATGTCTTTTCCGCGAACATGCATTTGGATATTCGAACCCACACAGTCATGCGGTGCCAGGGTACTTTTTGAATACATTTCCCAAGATCGAGCGGAATAACGAAATGGCTTCGAGGTTAAGGCTCCAACAGGACAAAGATCGATCATGTTTCCCGATAATTCAGAATCGACCACAGACTCAATGTAAGTGCCTATCTGCATGTGCTCACCTCTACCGGTGGCACCAAGTTCTTTAATGCCTGCAACCTCATCACCAAAACGCACACAACGCGTACAATGTATGCACCGTGTCATATCGGTGGAAATAAGTGACCCAATATTTTTATTCGGCACTACACGTTTTCTTTCTGCATAACGCGAAACGTCACTGCCATATGCCACCGCGACGTCTTGCAACTCACATTCACCACCCTGATCACAGATGGGACAATCCAATGGGTGATTAATCAGTAAAAACTCCATCACCCCTTTTTGCGCAGCAATAGCCAGCGGTGATTTCGTTAAAACTTTTAATCCATCCGTTACCGGAGTCGCACACGCGGGTAACGGTTTTCTCGCCTTCTCTACCTCGACGAGACACATACGACAATTGGCAGCAACAGATAACTTTTTATGATAGCAAAAACGTGGAATATAAATACCAGCTTCATCGGCGGCTTCTATAACCATAGCGCCGTCACGAGCTGCGATTTCTTTTCCGTCTATTTCAATCTTTACCATCTTCAAAAACCCTATTTTTGTTCTTTCAGATACTTCGAGTATGCAATCTTTATAATATTAATTTTACCAAAAACGACTTTTATTAGTGACTTTTACACCATGCACTTGCCATGATCAACGTGATATTGAAATTCGTCGCGAAAATGTTCTATAAAACTAGTCACTGGCATCGCTGCCGCATCACCTAAAGCGCAAATAGTATGACCTTCAATTTTATTCGATACATCGACGAGCAAATCCAGATCTTCTTTGCGACCACGTCCATTTTCGATGCGATCTATCACGCGATATAACCAACCCGTACCTTCGCGACAAGGCGTGCACTGACCGCATGATTCTTCAAAATAAAAATGTGAAATACGCGCCAGTGTTTTCACCATGCAAGTCGAGTCATCCATAATAATCACCGAACCCGCACCCAACATAGACCCCGCTTTGGCAATGGAATCATAATCCATAGTCACATCCAGCATCACATCGCCCGGTAAAACAGGCGTCGATGAGCCACCAGGAATAACCGCTTTTAGTTTTCTTCCTTTCCAAATACCGCCTGCCATCTCGAGCAACTCAGCAAACGAGGTCCCCATGGGAACTTCGAAATTTCCGGGTTTATTAACATGGCCTGATACTGAAAAAAGTTTTGTACCACCATTATTGGGTTTCCCCAATTTCAAAAACCATTCACCACCATTGCGCATAATCGATGGAATAGAAGCCAGTGTCTCAGTGTTATTAATGGTGGTCGGTTTACCGTATAAACCGTAACTCGCAGGAAATGGCGGTTTAAAACGCGGCTGGCCTTTTTTTCCTTCAAGGGATTCGATGAGCGCAGTTTCTTCACCACAAATATAGGCACCAGCGCCTAAATGAACATCAAGATCAAAATCCACGCCTGAGCCTAAAATATTTTTACCGAGTAACCCCGCAGCACGTGCATCTTCAATCGCTGCTTGAAAACGTTCATAAGGCTCCCAAAACTCGCCTCGAATATAGTTATAACCTTTAGTCGCTCCAATGGTATAACCAGCGATAGCCATTCCCTCAACTAAGGCATGTGGGTTAAAGCGTAAGATGTCGCGATCTTTGAAAGTGCCCGGCTCACCTTCATCTGAGTTGCAAACAATATATTTTTGTCCAGGGGTATTGCGTGGCATGAAGCTCCACTTTAATCCGGTTGGAAACCCTGCGCCACCACGCCCGCGTAATGCAGAAGTTTTGACTTGACTAATAATGTCATCAGGATCGGTTTTATTCTTCAGAATTTTCTTCCACGCCGCATACCCCTTATTCGCTTGATAAGTTTCAAGCGTCCAAGGCTTATCTGCGTGTAACGTACTAAAGCAAACCTCATTAACCATTGGGCTATCCTATTATTCTCTCAAGTCTGTGTTGAAAATGTTTTATATGCATCTCTAAGTACATCAACCACATAATATGGTTGGTGCGCTAGGTACATTTATTATTCTTTTTCGAGCTGCGTTTTATTATTTTATAGAATCTAAAATTTGATCAACTTTCTCAACCGTTAGGTCTTCATAATATGTATTACCAATCTGTAACATAGGAGCACCGCCGCATGCACCTAGGCACTCTACTTCTTTTAAGGTGTATTTATTATCTTCCGTCGTTTCACCAAGTTTTATTCCTAATCGTTGGTTTAAGTGAGCAACGATTTCATCACTGCCGCGTAATTGACATGATACATTGGTGCAAACAGCGATTTTTGTTTCGCCAACAGGCTGCAACTCATACATTGAATAAAAGCTTGCGACTTCATAAACGGATATCGGGCGCATAGCAAGATATTCTGCAATCGCATCCATGAGTTCGTTGGTCAGATAACCTTTATTATTTTCCTGCACAATGCGCAATGCTGCCATCACCGCTGATTTTTTTTGGTCTGACGGATATTTCGCTATCCAAACATCAATTTCCTTGCGCACTGCTTCCGTCAAGAGATTCAGTTTACTGTCACTCATTAACGATCTACCTCACCAAATACAATATCCTGAGTTCCAATAATCGACACCACATCAGCCAGCATATGACCACGCGCCATTTCATCGATTGCTGCGAGGTGTGGAAAACCGGGAGCGCGAACTTTTAAGCGGTAGGGTTTGTTCGCACCATCAGATACGATGTAGACACCAAACTCGCCTTTTGGATGCTCGATCGCGGCATAGATTTCCCCTTCAGGAACACAATAGCCTTCAGTAAATAACTTAAAATGATGAATTAATGACTCCATATCGTCTTTCATACCAACGCGTGAAGGCGGTGCCACTTTGTGATCGCCCACCATAACGGGGCCAGGGTTTTCTCTCAGCCATTTAATACATTGTTTGATGATTCGATTTGATTGACGCATTTCTTCGACCCGAACCAAATAGCGATCATAGGTATCACCCGTCACCCCAACAGGAATATCAAAATCAAGTTGATCGTAAACGGCATAAGGCTGCTTTTTACGTAAATCCCATTCGATACCAGAACCCCGGAGCATGGCACCCGTAAACCCTAATTGCAATGCGCGCTCAGGGCTAACAACCCCAATACCCACGGTTCTTTGTTTCCAAATTCGATTATCCGTTAATAGCGTTTCATAATCGTCAACGTAACCGGGGTAGCTTTCAGTGAAGTCCTCAAGGAAATCGAGCAAAGAACCTTCACGATTTTTATTAAGCTTGTTAACTTGTTTTTTACTATGCCATTTTGAGGGTTCGTATTGCGGCATTGAATCCGGTAAATCTCGATAAACACCGCCAGGTCGATAATAAGCAGCATGCAATCGCGCACCAGATACTGCTTCATAACAATCGAGCAAATCTTCACGGTCACGAAAGGTATAAAAGAACATCGTCATCGCGCCGATGTCCATCGCATGCCCGCCTAACCATAACGAATGATTTAATATTCGAGTTATTTCATCGAACATAACTCGAATATACTGTGCCCGAATAGGCACTTGAATACCGAGCATTTTCTCAATAGCCATCACATAGGCGTGCTCATTACACATAATCGAAACATAATCAAACCTATCCATGTAACCAATGCTTTGATTATAAGGCTTCGTTTCAATGAGCTTTTCTGTACCCCGGTGTAATAAACCTATGTGTGGGTCAGCGCGCTCTATGACTTCTCCATCCATCTCTAGAACAAGACGCAAAACACCATGCGCTGAAGGGTGTTGAGGCCCGAAGTTAAATGTGTAATTTCTTATTTCAGACACTTACCCCTCCTCTTCTTGCCCAGATGCGAAACGTTGATCATCACGAATCACCCGCGGCACTAATACGCGAGGTTCTATTTCTACAGGTTCATAAACAACCCGTTTTTTGTCTTCGTCATAGCGCATTTCTACATAACCCGATAACGGAAAATCCTTTCTAAACGGATGACCAATAAAACCATAATCTGTTAATAACCGTCTTAAGTCAGGATGTCCTTCGAAAATGATTCCGTATAAATCAAACGCCTCACGCTCATACCAATTAGCACAATTCCATATATCTATCACCGAGCTAATCACCGGTTCCTGCTCGTCCACGAAACTACGAATACGCAAACGTTCATTGTGTTCGTATGATATTAAATGATATACCACCGCAAATCGGGCTTTACGCCATGCATGCCGACTGTCTTTATCTTTTTTTCTGCCGCGACTAAACCCACGCTCTGTAGCGGTCTCAGTACTCCATTCAGTCTCACCATAAGTAAGATAGTCAATTGCACATAAATCAATTAATTGCTTAAACAAAAAATCAGGCTCATCACGCAAGGCAGAACAAATAGAGAGAAGATCAGCGCCGTCTATTTCTATTGTAACTTCACCATGACCAGACGTGGTACATGATTGGAGCTTATCCTGAAAACGTTGGGTCAAACTTTCTGCTAATGCACTCATAATTTATTAAACCATTTGTTACTCAAGTTCGAGCAATCGTATGTGTACGTTTCATTTTATTTTGTAACTGAATAATGCCATAAAGTAATGCTTCTGCCGTCGGCGGACAACCTGGTATGTAAATATCAACAGGAACAATCCGATCACAACCACGCACAACTGAATAAGAATAATGGTAATACCCACCACCGTTTGCACATGATCCCATGGAAATTACATAGCGCGGCTCGGGCATTTGATCGTATACTTTGCGCAATGCAGGCGCCATTTTGTTTACCAACGTTCCTGCAACAATCATTAAGTCAGACTGCCGTGGACTAGGCCGCGGTGTAACTCCAAAACGGTCAAAATCATATCGCGATGTTCCGGCATGCATAAACTCTACGGCACAACATGCTAGACCAAAAGTCATCGGCCAAACTGAGCCTGTTCGCGCCCAGTTAATGACAGCGTCAGCCGTTGTGGTAATAATGCTTTCTTTTAGAATGCCTTCTATTCCCACTCTAACGCCCCTTTTTTCCACTCATAGATAAACCCAATCACCAGGATTCCGAGAAAGACCATCATCGCGCCATAACCAAACCAACCTAGCTCTTCAAGAACTACAGCCCAAGGAAAGAAAAAAGCGATTTCTAAATCAAAAATAATAAACAAGATGGCAACAAGATAAAAACGGATATCAAACTTGCTACGAGCTTCTTCAAAGGGCTCAAAGCCACACTCGTAAGTGGATAATTTTTCATCATCTGGATTTCTAGGTGCGACCATCATGCTCATCGCAATGGGCATACCGCCAAATACGACACCTAATACAATGAAAATTAATATAGGTAGGTAATTTTCTAACATAATCCCCCCTACTGCTCCCCCAGGTAAATAATCAAAAAAAAACTATCCTTATAGAATAGTTCGTCAGAGTTATTGTGTTTTAATTTTAGTTTTATTTAAAGAGGAAGCAGTCTAGGCCAGACCGTGCAATCATGTCAAGCAAGTTAAAAACATAATTTCTTATATTTTTCAGCCGCTTACTTTTATCATAATTAATTAATTGTTATTATTTTAAAAAAAATGGTGCCGATGGCCGGAGTCGAACCGGCACAGCTTTCGCCACTACCC
>CAZWUO010000092.1:0-13059 GCA_964636675.1 uncultured Ectothiorhodospiraceae bacterium | reverse complement strand
AAGCAGATCCCGATCCGACCCTGTATATCACCTATGTAATGGTCGTTTATACCAGTCCTTTTTTGATATTTGCAACAGTAGGGGCTATCATTTATCACATCCATCGATGGAATCTATTGGCAGTTTCTTTCAATGCGATGGGCTTTTTTCTACTCCTCATATGCATAGTTCTAAATTTCATGAATATTCCAGAGAACGTTACGCTTGCCATGTATTCCGTGGAAAATGGATTTAATATTTTTTTGACATTAGCTGCGCTTACAGCAATTTTGGGGGTTATCTTATTTGTCGAGTCTCAACTTGCTTGGCCAATAAAAAAGTAACAAAAGAATGGGCGCCGCAGACTTAATTTTTTTCATCATCCGTCAAACCTAGGTTAAGCGTTGTCGTCTCTTCTAGTTTTAACAAGCGTTTTTTTACCGGTAAACCACCCGCATAACCAACAAGCTCGCCATTACTTCCGATAATACGATGACAAGGTATTATGACGCCTATCGCATTTGCCCCATTTGCATTAGCAACAGCGCGAACAGCTTTTGCATTATCAATATTTTTAGCCAATTGAAGATAGGTTGCGGTAGCACCATAGGGTATTTCTAGCAACGCATTCCAAACACTTCTCTGAAAGTCGGTACCCACCATTAATAATGGCAGATCAAACGCTTTTCTATCCCCGTCAAAATACTCAGCAAGCTGTTTTCGAGTACTCGCTATAACTTTATCGTCATGTTCTTTAAACTCGGCATTTAGGCCTTTTTTAATTCTATTATCGACGGCGACTCGCATTCTTCTATATCTAAAATCGAGCATGCACAATTTATTATCGAAACTCCCTAATATCAACTCCCCAATTTTGGTTTTGTGGTATTGGATATTAATCTGTTGCATTGCATTCATGCCCCCCCCCCTGCTGGTTTTTCCATAATGCCCTCACTTAGAGCCTGTCGTTATAAACTCTACAATGTAATCACGACACTCGGTTTCATCGATGGGCTCCCACATGGCACTGGCCATATCAAATATCTGATCAGATACTTGCATAGAATAAGTTTCACCTTGCATCAGGTTTCGTTGCTGCACCCGTTCCTTTCTCAGTGCCCGAGGGGCATCAAGCACATAAATTTTCATATCATGATTGGCCAAATCGACGCGATCATAAAAGCATTCTCGTTGTGCTAATTTTCGATGCAAGCGTCGACTTTCCTGCGCCCACTGGCCCTTCTAGCAATCGAATTACCGCCACTGCCGCCCCCTAATTGCAAATTGTGATTCTTATTTTTCGCTCGGCATTGATAACTGACTTGCGGCAATTCCGCTGCCTGCAATAATCAGCGCAAGCACACCATAGATCACTAACCTTGTATCGCCGGGCATTGGTAACGGCTCCCATACTCTAAGCACACCATTAAGTAAAAAAACGCCAAACACCACAATTGACAAGGTGATAATAAAAAATTTTCTATTATTTATTTCCACTGAGAATATAGACAGTATCAGGGAAAATAGCGACACCAGCAACCCAATTAAGGACATAGCCCCCGGCACAATACTCGGTGCAAGAGATAATATAGCCAATATGATGGCTAACCAACCAATAAACTTTTTCATTTTTCTCCGAACTCCGCCCAATGAGTCAGTGTTACCGTGTCTATACCCGTGGCATTTGAGATTTAGGCGTAAACCATCAATCTCTTAACCATGCCTCATAGCGGTTAACTGCGGAATCTAGGTTCAAGGCTAATAACTGACGCACAAGTGTCGTGTATTCAATCATTTTCTATTCCAGCAATTATTATATCGTTAAATCTAAAAATATGCCTACGGCACTCGAGATTTAGATGCAAAATTGAGCACAACACGCATAGTCATTTTATTTGTCCCGTTAAATGATATTATCTATTAACTGGCTTGGTTTAGCCGAATAAACCACACCCTATAAAATTGAATGTAGTAGAAACCAACATATGTCTGTGCTAGGAACACCATGAAATTAACTCAAGAGAACCCCTCCGGGTAGGCCTTTTGGCTGAGGTTCAACTTTCGCCATGCGAAAAAATTATTTCATTGTCATCCTAATCTCCGTAACTTTAGCCGTTGTTATGTCCCATAGTCGATGGTCTGAAGTCATCGACGATTACTTCTACGATTTGCTATTAGAATATGTTCCGTCTGCAAACACCGACACTCCCGCACTCGCGGTGATAGCCATTGATGATCATTCGCTCTCCGAAATAAAGGCACCACTGGTGCTTTGGATACAGCATTTTTCTACTCTTATTGATGCTCTGACAGCAGCGGGCGCAAAGGCAATTATTTTTGATGTGATACCGGCCGTTTCATTGGATGAATTTGTGCCTGGACTCGATTCTTTGTTTATGAAATCGATTAATAATGCAAAACGTTCTGGAACAAAAATCATCCTCGGAACTCACTTAGGTGTATTGCCACCGCTTAAAAAATTCAGTTTTGTAGCATCTGATATTGGGTTCATTGACTTACAAAATGAAAACGATGGCGTTATTCGCAAACAAAAACTGCTTATAACAATGGCGAACAACCCGAAATCTCGAAAACAATCAGCCATCAGAAAATCGCTTTCTCTGATTGCAGCCATGACTTATTCTGAGACAACTAAAAACCCCAAAGAATATGTTTGCGAGCAATTGAAGATATGTGGCGATAAAGCTAACGAGCCAATCATATGGATAGACTACAGACTTAATCAAGAACTCGTCGAAACGTATTCATTTCACTCAATACTCAATCAATCCTTGAGTGCGGACACTGACAAGCTTAGGCAGAACTTTAAAGATAAAGTTATTTTGCTTGGCCCTACTTCTGACAAATTAAACGACATTCACGTTACTCCATTCAATCCTCTACTGCACGAGAAAAAATACACGCCGGGCATTATTGTGCATGCCATGGCCACGTTATCGATACTATCTTCGTTTCACCTTGCGAGTATTTCCGACGCTTTCAAAATCTGGGGAAGCATAATTATTGCGCTGCTCGTTGCTGTTTTGGTATTATTCACCTCGCCTCTTCGTTCTATCGCTCTTCTACTCTTATCCCTCGCAATCTGTGGCATCCTATGGATTAAGGCATTTTCCTCATATATTGTCATTCCGTTCTCACCACTCATCTTTGGCTTCATTCTACCTACAGTCATCGCCGGCTCGTATTTATACGCGGTAGAATATCAGCAACTAAAAATACTGCGAAAATATTTCAAGTCCTATGTCAGCACGGAGGTGATGGAAGAAATTATACAACATCCAGAGAGGGTCAATTTCGATGGCAGTATTGTCAATGTTTCCATCATGTTTGTAGACATTCGAAACTTTAGCACTATATCTGAGCAAATTAATCCAACGGAAGTGCTGCATGGACTTAATACATATCTCGCAGAAATGACAAATGCCATCACTTCTGCGAATGGGTATGTAAACCGATATTTGGGAGACGGAATTCTCGCTATTTTTGGAGCACCCAATAAACTCCCTAAAAACGGTGCCGTGGCAGCAGTGGAAGCCGGACTTGAAATACTGAAGCGCCTAGAGGCACTGAATAAACAGGAACTTTTCCCCGGAGTGTCAAAAATTAAGATTGGCATTGGTATCCACACAGGCCAAGCAATCATAGGAAATGTAGGGAGTCCGGAAAAAATGGATTATACTATAATAGGAGATAGCGCTAATCTGGCTTCACGAGTCGAGTCATTGACTAAAAAGTACAACACTCCTCTCCTTATTTCTGATGCAACCTATGAATTCATAAAAGACCAGATGGTAGCGAAATACATCGATTGCATTAAACTGAAAGGCAGAGAAAAGAAAGTAACGATTTATTCCATTTAGCAGCCGCACATTAGGCAAAACCGCCTCTAGGAAAATAACTTAATGAAAAATTCATTTTTAATATTAACAAGCCTTTTTATTTCACTCATTGCAGGATCTCCTGCGTGGGCTGAATATTATGGCATGATAACGGACACCACCGGTAAAATTGAACATATTTCAAAAAAACATATCCCCTCCGGGGATTTACTCGGCTCAAATTTTTCCGTTAATGATGAGTTCAAGTTGGATAAAAACTCCAGCCTAACAATTGTAGCTTATGCAAATTGTGAGGAACTGCTTATTCAAGGGGCCGGACATATTAAAATTAAGGCACATAAAATGGAAATTATCAGCGGCGCAAAAAATATGCTCTCCTCAATCAGAGAGCTACCTGTTTGTTATACGCCGGATGAACTAAATCGCAAAAAAACCATAGGAGGATTAATCCTGCGAGGAAACTCTGATCCCGTTTGGGAACTTAGAAAAGAATTCAATAATGGCAATGCCAGAAACACGACCTTGGTCATCTTGATCGCCCACGACTTAGCAGTAAATCAAATTGAACGTGCACGCCCCTATTTTGTGCACTTAAAAAATAAGATGCCAAACTCGGTTTTTATCCAAAGTATTGCGGATAAATTTAGGCTATAAGGAGAAACACATAGATTTAGTATTTCACGCACCTGAATATTTTATCATTATCCTAGATTCCGCAGTTAACGGCTTCCCATTGTTCCTGCGTTATTTTATACAAAACATGCTCACTCAGTGGATGAGCCTCAGGAATAATGGGATGCTTAAAATTGGCAGCCATATTTTTCATACCTAAACGCTGCATAACCTGCCATGATTTTTTATTCAGCATCGCAGCGAATGAATAGACTTCATTGAGATCTAGCTCCTCGAATGCAAACTTTAGAGATCTCCTTGCCGCTTCAGTCGCATAACCTTTGCCCCAAAACTCTTTAGCTATACGCCATCCAATTTCAATGCAAGGGGTTACCGGTAATTTATAAGTTGGCTGGTGCAGCCCCACAAAACCGATAAACTTCTGTTCATCGATAATTTCAACGCCCCAAAAACCCCAGGATTTTTCTGCAATCAACGCTTGCAGCCGATGAGCCATCATATTACTCTCCGATTCATTCATCATGCTGGGAAAATATTCCATGACGGCTGGGTCAGCGTTCATATTGGCAAAAACGGGAAAATCTTGCTCTTTCCATTGCCGCAATATAAGTCGATCCGTTTTAAGTTCAACGACTTTATTCATTAGAGGGGACTCAATTAAGATTGCCATAAGCCAGCGAAGCGACAATAATTTGACGGCAGTGAATATTTGTATTAATATTCACCAATCACTTCCTGCCATACCTTCATATTACTTAAGAGATTTATTATGCATTCGATTCTAAAGCTCAAACTAATGACTGTCAGCCTCTTATTCTTAACTTTAGCTGCCTGTGGTAGCGGAGATGGAATCCTGCAACTTCTTCCTGAGACTACCGATAATAAAACACCAGTGGCCTTGGATCAAACCGCTAAAACCACGAATAACACCGCTATCAATATCACATTAAGTGGCAACGATGCGGAGGGTGATGCTTTAACGTATTCCATTACTGCTAACCCCCAGGCAGGCACCCTATCGGGTATAGCCCCCCATCTCATTTATACGCCGGATGCAAATTTTGTTGGAGATGATCGCTTTAGCTTCATCGTCAATGATGGTGTATTGACCAGCAAAGCCGCAACCATTGTTATTTCGGTCGCATTTATCACCGATGATAGCCCCAACACATTTACATTCGCTCATCGGCCAGAAGTCCCTGCCAGCGTAGTCGTGGTATCAAATGTGGTACCGATTAGTGGCATTAATACGCCTGTAAAAGTGGAAATTGTGAATGGCGAATATTCTATTGATGGCGCTGCTTTCACCGCGTTAGCAGGGGTGATCACTGATCAACAAAGCATTCGTATTCAACTGACCGCTTCTGCCATCCCTTCAGAGACGACAGAAGCACGTGTTACTATCGGTGGTGTCACCGGTGTTTTTAAGGTTACAACCTCTGGAGATACGCTTAATCCTACGGCCCGTATTATATTTCCCCCTACGCGCGCACTGACGACTGAAGATCGCATTCTCGTGCGTGGCAGTGCCGCTGATAACGGGAGAGTTGTTGCGGTGACGGTGAATGGTATCGCAGTAACCTCTGGTGATAACTTTTTGAACTGGAGCGCCATCGTGCCCTTAAAACCCGGGATGAATCAAATAACGGTGGCAGCCAGGGATAGAGGGGGCAATAGCAATAATGAGGCGGCAACTGTTACGGTAGAGTCAAGACCTCTTTTCCTCAACAAAACCCACATTGCGTATCACAATGCATCCGCCAGGCTGATGTTTTTTGACCGTGGCGCGAAAGGTTTGTATGCGTTTGATGCCTCTGCCCAGCGTTATCACACCATTTCTGACCAAAACAAACCCCAGGGCGGCAGGAATCTTATTGGTAATTTCAAGGATTTGGATCTTGATGAAACCACCAACGCAATCTATACGATTGATACAAGAGGTTCTAGTCGTAGCGTGGACAGACTGATGCAGGTTGATATAAATACAGGCCAACGCACGGTCATCACGCAAGACTCTCAGTCCGTGGCACCTCATACCCTGATAAAACCTCGTCTTATCGAAATCGATTCAGCACTGAACATCGCCTATGTGTACGACGCATCTCTTGGCGGTGGCTATCAAGGAAGACAGGCCATACTCCGGTTTGACTTAACGACGGGGGCTGCGTCGGTGCTTAGTGATAATTCGTTTGCTGGACCACGACTCACTTGGCCAGACTATATGGTATTGGATAAAACGCATAATCGGCTTTTGCTGAGCGATACTTTTGGCAACAATAGAGTGTATGCCATTGATCTGGAGACAGGTATTCGAAGTCACTTAATTGATTCGAATGCCGCGATTACACTCCCCGAACCCAAAGGCGTTGCGATTGATAATAAAAAGCAACGTGCCCTGGTTTATGATAGTAAGGCGAGGATTGATGGCCAGAATGTTAGCGGAATTTTTGCCATCGATTTAACCACTGGAGAGCTTTCCTCGGTCGTCGAAGACCTGCAATTGCGCGTTGGTGTATTTACGTCAATGGATATGGTTTATGATGACAATAATGGGCAAGACCGTATATTCATCGTGACGGCAGGTGTTGTTCATCAAATAGATCTTAAGACCGGCGCAGAAAGTATTTTTTCAAGTAATACGATCCCCAATGACAGTAATCCATTGAATACCGCGACCGGCTTGACCATCGACCCTGCCAAAAACCGTTTGTTGGTGACCACTTCAAACACAGCACAGATTATAGCGATAGACTTGGCCAGCGGCGAACGCAGCATCATCTCTGACAATATGGATACGCCAAATAATATCAATCCACTCGATACGCCGGTGGATATCGCTATTAGTGGTGATCAAGCTTATGTCATCGACTCGGGCAATCTCTCCCTTATCAGGATTAATCTGGCGGATGGCGTAAGAAGCATATTATCCGATAACAACATGAGCGATAAAAATAATACTTTTAATCGATTAACCACCTTGGCGGCGGATACAGCGAATGCCCGCACCTTGGTCGTGGATTCGGGCAGATCGGCTTTGCTAAGCGTTGACCATGACTCGGGCGAACGGGATGTTATCTCGGGTAATCGTTCCCCCGATAGCAATAATCCCATTGGCAATACCCCAGATCTCATTATCGAAGGCGGTCGAGGCTTAATGCTAGATACCACAACAAACTCGATTCTAAGCATTGATTTAGAGGACGGAACACGCACAGTATTCTCGGAACCGGGACTCTCCTTTCCAGCAAAGATGGTGCTGGAAACGACACGCAATCGATTACTCGTCACCGACACTTGGGGTGTGAAGACCGTCTCCTTGGCGGATGGTTCGGTCGGCCTATTATCAGGCCAGAATATGCCGGTTGACAATCCTAAATTTGATCGATTAACGGATATCACCCTTGATGTCGAAAATAATCAAGCCTTAGTCCTTGATCCAACGTTTCAGCGCATATTCGCGGTGAATCTTGACAGCGGCGAGCGCACTTATTATGCAGGAGGCTTCCCGAATGGTTCCCCTGCCTTATATCAACCCAGTCGTGTTGCGTTTGATCGTGAAAACAATCAGGTCTTCGTCGCCACAGGTAAGTATTGGCAAAACAAGGGCGTAAAAAAGATTAATTTGCTGACAGGGGCACAAGAAGCGATACCCACTTCCCTGATCAGTAGCGCTTCCGATCTCGTTTTTGCTAACAATAATCAATTATATATACTAGCCTCCAGAAATTTGTCAGTACTGAATACGAGCACAGGTAGCGTAAAAACCGTCGCCGACACTCAACTTCCTGAGGGTGAAAACCCCGCGTTGACCAAGATGCGAGTCATGGCATTGGATACTGCTAATAATCTAGCCTACGTTTTTGATGAAAATGAGAGAGCTATTTTTTCTATCCATTTGACAACGGGAGAACGCCAGATTATCTCTGGCAATCGCTTTCCGGATAACGGTTCGGGTCCAGAATTATTATCTAATGATATTTCATCACTGGTTTTTGATTCGAGCAAAAACCGTTTACTGATATTGAGTCGACGTGTTGGCATTATTGCGGTGGATATTAATTCAGGTATGCGCAGTGCCTTTTCTACGAAAGATATGCCCAATACGCTTAATCGACTCAACAGTCCTAGCGGTATGGTTTTGGATGCACAGGGCGAACGCCTCCTGGTATTTGTTTCCGCTGGGTACCTCAATGGCCAGCTCGTGACAAAGCTAGTCGCGGTTGATTTAACCACGGGTGAGCGCACAAAATTACCTGGGGACGGGAATTCAGATCGCACTAACTTTTTGACAACAAGAGCAACGGTTAATATCAGAGATATTAGCTTAATATCATCAGATATCGCACTGGCTATCGATGAAAAGAACGGGGTGGTGCTGATTGATGTAGCAACCGGAGAACAGGTGATATTGGCGCAATAAATAGGACAAGAAAGCAATCTCCAGTGAAAAACTAAACCCGCTTAAGCGGAATCACCTTTTGCTGCACATCCATTTTAGTGCCGGCTAAATTTGCAGCCGTCAGATCGGCGTCTTTTAGGTTTGCACCTTGCAAATTTGCATTGGCTAAATTAGCCAGCCGTAAGTCAGCATTGGCTAAATTTGCATTACGTAAATCGGCGCCGCTTAAGTCAACTTGTACGAGGTTTGCTTCGGTTAAGTTTAACCCAGACAGATTTACGCCTGCCAATGTAGCGCCTTCCATTTCTAATAATTTAATGAAGCCTTTTTTATCGTATACAACAATCATGTTGCTATTTTCCTAAGGGTCTGTTGACCTAATTTTTTCAAAAAAAATGCCTTTAGGCTGGCTAAAGGCATTTATTGCGAGACTTATTTGTGAACCTGCTGTAAAACTTATATGCGAACCTTATTGTGAGCCTGAGAACGCATTTTAATCCACCAGGATTTTAAAAATTTCTTATCTAGATGAACTGGTCTAATCTCACTTTCTGAGGTCTATGCTCAGATTGTGCTTTTTGCTCGAGTGAATGCTTCTTCAAAATCTTAGCCCAATCATCACCGTATTTTTCTTTCAGTTTTGCGATCTTGGCTTTAGACTCACATCCACCGGACATGGCGCCGTGTGGGCCTTTACCCTGAAAATCACCGGCGATGGCGATACCGGAAACTGAAAACATGGCTAACACAGCAAATAGTGCAAATAATGCAAATTTTTTCATAAAATCCCCTTCAAGATATACTTTGGTTAGTGGATTCCACGCTTAGTGGGTTCCAATCCTTATATCAGTCTAGTCCCGTTTTGGCAGCGTTTCAAGCCCTTAAACGCGCTTAAAAATCAGTCATTTTCCACAAAACTAACAATAGCCTCGTGCTTAATCTCTTGATCGGTAGGCTCTGCCCATAACGCGGTTTCGGCACTTTGCTCAGCACCCGTATCAGGCTTAGCGTCCACTTGCAGACCAGACTCAAGATTTTTATAATCCCAGTGTGTATGATCCATTAATTGAGAAAGTCGAATATTGCCTAATGCACTCAGCATATTAGCAGGTATTACCGGATTTAAGGCGGCCAGCTCAGCGATGAGCTTTTTGATTTTTTGACGGGTAAGGTTTTCTTGTGAACCACATAAGTTACACGGGATAATTGGATATGCCTGCTCCGCGGAATATTTAATAATATCACGCTCCTGGCAATAGGCCAGTGGTCGAATCAGTATGTGTTTTTTGTCGTTAGTCAATAACTTAGGTGGCATTGATTTAATTTCACCGGCATACATAACCGACATTAACAGCGTCTCTATTAAATCATCTCTATGATGCCCTAATGCTATTTTGTTAAAACCATGCTCTCGTGCATAGCGATAAATGATACCTCGTCTTAGACGTGAGCAAAATGAGCAATAGGTTTTAGCTTCTGGAATTTTTTGTTTGACGATGGAATAAGTATCACGCCGCAGCACTTCGTGGGCATAAGCATTGTCCAGCATCCATTGATTAAGCGCACTGCCATCCCAACCCGGTTGTGCCTGATCCAAGGTCAGCGCAAATAACTCAAAGTTTTTTCCACTGCGTTTTTTTAATATATGCAGCAAACGCAGCAAGGTATAAGAGTCTTTCCCACCAGAAACGCAAACGAGCACCCTGTCTCCAGGGCTGATCATCTTAAAATCAGCAATCGCCTTTCCCGTATAGTGCAATAACTTCTTTTCCGTTTTGGAAGGCAATTTATCAGGCGCTCGTCTAATATTGTTGATCTACAGTGTACTAAAATGATGTCGTACTAAGGTGCATAGTGAGTATCGATATATTCATCGATGATACGCTGAAAATCGGTAGCTATTTGATCGCCTTTCAGTGTTACTGTCTTTTCACCATCAACGTAAACAGGCGCAACAGGGCGTTCTCCGGTGCCCGGTAGACTGATCCCGATATTCGCATGTTTGCTTTCCCCTGGCCCATTAACGACACAGCCCATGACGGCAATCGACATTTCTTCAACACCCGGATGAGTTTTGCTCCACTCGGGCATTTGATGCCGAATATAACTTTGAATATCCTTAGCAAGCTGTTGAAAATAAGTACTCGTCGTGCGCCCACAGCCAGGGCATGCTATCACCATTGGTGTGAATGCTCGCAAACCCATGGTTTGCAGTATTTCTTGGGCGACAATGATTTCTTGGGTTCTATCCCCATCCGGCTCGGGCGTTAAGGAAACCCGGATCGTATCGCCTATGCCTTGTTGCAGTAATACCGCTAATCCTGCGGTTGAGCCAACAATGCCTTTAGAACCCATGCCCGCTTCGGTCAATCCCAGATGCAAGGGGTATTCACATAAAGTCGATAAATCATTATAAATCTTGATTAAGTCCTGAACGCCACTCATCTTACATGAGATCACGATTTGATTATGTGCAAGGCCCATATCTTCGGCTTTTTCAGCGCTATCTAATGCAGAACGAATCAATGCATTGTGCATCACATCGGTTGGCTCTTTAGGTTCAGCCAGGCGCGCGTTTTCATCCATCATCTTGGCGAGCAGGTCTTGATCCAAGCTACCCCAGTTCACCCCTATGCGCACGGGTTTGGCATATTCTCTAGCGAGTTCTATCATGGATGCGAACTGTGCATCGCGCTTGGCTCCCTTACCCACGTTGCCAGGGTTAATGCGATATTTAGATAAAACTTCCGCGCACTTCGCGTGGTTTTGTAATAATTTATGCCCGTTGAAGTGGAAATCGCCAATAATGGGAACATGACACCCCATATCATCCAGTCTTTGTCGGATCTCAGGTAACGCCGCTGCAGCGGCGTCCTTGTCTACGGTCACTCGCACCATTTCAGAACCCGCTTTGGCGAGCTGACTAATTTGTATTACCGTCGCCAATATGTCTGCAGTGTCGGTATTTGTCATAGACTGCACAACAATAGGATGCTCACTGCCCATGAGCACACCATCTACGGCCACGCTTACGGTTTTTCGTCGTTTAACAATGTTATTCATGTTTTGCTCGATACAGAAATCGCTAAAAAGTGTGTAGGCGAATAATAGCTTATTTTGGTACCAGTACTCCAACTACATAATTTTGATGATAAACTCACCGGAATCTGCGAATCTATTAATCTTGGAATAACCGAGATGAAGACACATTAGGTTTTAATAATAGATTATTTAGCCACTTCCAGCGCCAACAACATAGCAACAACCTCGGGATCATAGTAATCACCGGCATGGCTGCGCAATTCTTGCTGAGCGTCTTGTTTTGAAAAGGTTTTGCGATAAGGCCGCGGAGATAACATTGCGCTATATGCGTCCGCAACGGCTAAGATCCTCGCCTCTAATAATATCTGTTCTCCAGAAAGTCCTCGGGGATAACCCGTACCGTCCATTCTTTCATGATGTTGACCAATTATTTTTTGTAACTCAAGCATATACCTGCCATGTTGCGGGCTGATCATGTCGATGATCTCTTCGCCCACACGTGTATGTTTTTTTACTTCCCCCCATTCGGCATGCGAGAGCTTAGACTCTTTTTTCAATATCGCGCTAGAAATATAAATAGATCCTATATCGTGCAAAATTGAGGCTTGCTCAAGCAACGAAATTCTTTCCTGCGCCAAAGCAAATTTATGACCTATTTCAATCACCAAACTGCGAATACTTTGCGCATGATGCAAACCATCGGATGCTAACCCACGATTTTTTTCCATTACATGCGCTAAATTTCGTAATGATCGCAAAAGTGTTTCGGTGTCATCTTCTAAACCACCGATTTCATCGTATGAAGTAACAATATTGCCGCCATTTTCTTTTGAATGATACATTCTTCGATCGGCAGCACCGACCAGGCCTTTGTCATCGATACCGTCTTCTGGGTAGCTCGCAATGCCAATGCTTAGCGAAAGGTTTATGCGCTTTTTATTCGTACTATAGTGCTTAGCAAATTTTTCCTTAAGACGCTCAGCAAGTTCAATGGCACCTTCTTTAGAAGTTTCAGGAAGGATCATTGCGAACTCATCACCACCGTAACGATAAACGGTGTCCTCATTGCGTAAGACTTGCTGGTAAACCCCGGTAGCCCTAATCAACATTTGATCACCGTATTGATGACCATATAAATCGTTCGCT
>CAZWUO010000091.1:0-13084 GCA_964636675.1 uncultured Ectothiorhodospiraceae bacterium | reverse complement strand
TGACCTTGCCATATTGCCCACGCTGCAAGTGGGTGACATTAATATTACGGAAGGTCATTCAGGCACTACGTTGGCAGAATTCACGCTTAGCTTGTCGGCGAGCAGTTCGCTAAATAAAATATCAACGCGGCTATCGCTCACCGCTGATGCGGAGATCAAGCTAGGTGCAAACGTATCGGCAATAATCGTCAAAGCGGCCTTGGAACTAATGATACTGACAGTTGTATTGCTCACCACAACATCAAAATTAGCACCATTGTCCGCCATGTCTAGTGCTGTGAAGCCATAGCTAGCCATGGCCGCTCCAGGAATGTCGACACCATTTTTACGCCACTGATAGCTGATCGGACCGCTACCGAAGGCGATGACTTTAAAAGTCGCTATTTGCTCCTGCTCCACAGAAACTGCAACAGGGTGTACATTGATCTCCAGTGGAACATCTATCCCGGGCGAATGCCGGTATAAATGCACCCGACAATCCGTATCATTCCTCACCGAGACGATAAAGTTAACCCCGTATTCGTAAAGCGGTACTGCAGCCGTATTCATCCGGCACCATATATCAGTCAGCTGTTGCGTTCCTGTCTGCCGCCAAGTATTACTATCGAGATCGAACTCCCAGATCGGCAATGGATTGAAACAGTTGGGAGTTGAGCTATCGTTGGGTTTTCCTTGGAATACCACGAGATTGCCAGTCTTCGGATCAATGGTTTGCACAGGACCCGCACCAAACTGCCCAAGAAAAGTAGGTGCATCCGCCAATCGACTTACTACCTTATCATCATCAAGCATATAGAATCGCCGCGACTCATCAATGCCGGGTGTGTCGTCGTTGTAATTATATCCACCGCCGAAAAACATCATGCCATGGATTGGGTTGTACTCACTGAAGTGAGAAATTCCACCGAATGGCGTATCATCAATGGTGGTATGTTCTTCCCACTTATCGTCATCTGGTGAATAGAGAATATACTCATTCGTACGCAGCCCGTTGAAAAAAACCACTCTGTCGATTTCCGGAAAATAATCGATTGCGGTGAACTGTCCAGTGTTTAAAGGCACTTTAGGTAGTTGTCGCCAAACGCCCGTGTCCATGTTCATCTGCCACACCAAGTTCGAATCCCCTACCTGCGCCCAATAGTAATGTCGACGCACAGAGTCGATAGTGCCATGATCATAACCGTGAAACCCAGGATTGAATTGAGGTTGAGGATTATCCAGAGTGATCCAACTATTCGTCTCTTCTGAGTACTTGACAAACATTTGATCCCACACTTTATAGGGTCGCCGCGTACCCATGATGTAAACCTCTCGCTCCACCGAATCCCACAAAGCCTGATCAGTAAATTCGAGAATATTGCCAAGATACGTCCTTGGCGGTATCTCACACCCGTCGATGGGGTGAGGTAAGGGATCATCTTCATCGCACGCAGCGGGATGCGTCTTAGGTAAGATCGGCGCCATCACATCACAGGTCGATACAGAACCCTCTACTTCTAACTCGACAAAGGTGCCTGGCTGAACCGTCGCTGCAAGATCACTCAACACACTAGCAAGTCCGAGTGTAGGAACCAGCATCAATAATAAGCTTAGCCCTAGTGCTCCTACTCCTGAATGTTTCAGCGTTGATTCTCCTGACTCTGTTGTAGAAGTCATGCGCATGCCCAAATTTGCGTTCACCTTATGTTGCCTCCGAGGGTTGCCTCCGAGGAAAAATAGTTTTTTAGCGTTTTATTTAAAGCCATTTGCGATTGTTTTATTCGGAAGCACTTTAATCAGGCTTGTCGGCGCAGCCGAAAAGCCAGCAACATAAACCCCAGTCCAAGCAACGGCCCACCCAGCGCACTGAAACTAATCGCCGACGGGGCTACCTTGACATTAACCATGCGCGTGACTTGCGTGGCCGAGTTTCCTGCCGCATCCGTTACGTTATAAGTCACACGGTATGAGCCGATGAGAGAGCTATCCACGGCACTTGCATCGATTTTAATCTTCACGCTGAGATCACCGTCAACGTTATCGCTCGCGCTTGCACCGAGTTCGACATAAGTATTACCCACCTCAAGCGTTAAGCTAGCACTGCCTTCGAGAGTAATGACTGGTGCGGTTTGATCTTCTTCTATTGGGATCTCTAGCGGAATCACATTCACCGTACGTTGCATTTGTACCGCTGCATTTTCAGCCGCATCCATAACGTTATAAGTCACGATATACGTACCGATGAGAGAGGTATTCACCGCACTTGCATCAATCTCAATCTGGCTACTGAGAACCGTATCGTCGTCAATGTTATCGCTCGCGCTTGCACCAAGTTCGGTATACGCCGTACCTAGCTCAATCTCTTGCGGATCCGCACCCACCAAGAAGATCTCCGGTGCGACTTTATCTTTTTCTATCGGGATCTTTGCGGGGATCACATTCACCGTGCGTTGCACCGGTATCGCTGCATTGTCATTTACATCTTTCACGTTGTACGTGACCAGATACGATCCAAGCTTTGTTGTATCTACCGCACTCGCATCTATCTCGATCTCTTCATCGACCGCAACGTTATCGCTCGCGCTTGCACCAAGTTCGGTATACGCCGTACCTAGCTCAATCTCTTGCGGATCCGCACCCACCAGAGTAATCACCGGGGGCGTGGTATCAGGGGTTGGGGTTGCATTCACCACCACTTTCACGTCATCAAAATACGCCGAATCATTGTAACTGCCCACACCCACTTGACCCACGCCAGAAGTATTAGTAGCACTCATGATGGAGTTGTCATCGAAGTAAACGTCAGTGACATCGCCAGCACGTGTGATTTTTATCGTGTGATAGTCATTATCGTTCAACCAGTCAGCCTCGGCCGTCGCTAATGCTTCACCACGGTCACCATTGACAACCTTGTAGAGCTGGGTTGAGCTTTGATCGTTGTTGAAGATGACATAGTAGTAGTTGTTTTCATTTTCAAAACCAAAGACCACCGCGTAATCCGCATAACCGTTGTCGCCCACGGGATCGCCGAGTTTGGCGCGGGCGCTAAACGTAAAGTCTGCATAGGCGGGGGACAATAACGAATACTCGCCCAATGCCTTACCTGTGGTTGCTGCAAATTCGGTGGTATTAAGGTAATAGGCGTGGTTACCGTCATCCTCTTCGGTCACTTCCCAGCGATCGCCGTTTAACGGTATCCAACCATCGGCGTTATTATCCTCAAAGTCGTCGGCGATACGATAGGTAAAGGTTTTGCTAGTCGAAGCCATCGTATTAGGCGTAGGGGCCAGGTCTTGCAGATGGTTGACTTGCACGGTGTAAGTTGTGTCTTCAGTGAGCTGGCTTACCGTAAGACTAACGGTACGTACATCGCCTTGCAGGCTTGCGGACTCCACGACAATGCCCTGATCCATTTGATAATTGCCCGTGTCTTCAGCGCTGTTGACACTCACTGCTTCGCTAAAAATCAAGTCTACACGGCTATCGTTTATAGCAAGAGCAGATTCCAACACCGGTGCCGTTGTATCCTGCTCTACGCTGAGCATAACGCTCTCACCACAGGACACATCAGCTAATACACTGTTGCTCACCTCACAGCGATACATGTCGCCATTATCCGCCGCGCTCGCACTTTCGACCGTGTAACTCGCATTGGTCTCGCCTTCAAGCGCGCTGCCGTTGCGGAACCATTGATAAGTCAACGTGGCACTGCCCGTCGCAACTACCTTAAAATGCGCATCTTCGCCTTCGGTCACCGTCAGATTTTCGGGTTGGCGCGTAATACGCGGTGGCGTTGGGGTAACATCCAGATCAAATCGATTGCCGTGGGTTAAAGTGATGACACCTGGCGCCCAGTGAGCCATTACTAAAGGACGTCCCCAACGGTTGATGACCGCTAAATGGTCGGGATCTTCCCAAATAGAATAAGCTACTTCGTAAACACCCGCGCCGCGATTCCGGTAGGGAAGTAGATCTCCGATGCCTGCTGTTTTAGAAGCTTTATCTTTCCCCCATAACGACGGATCGGCGATATAGGGTGCTAAAAAATCCAGCGCAACTCTCAGACCTCTGATGCCATCAGAGGTATAGTTGTACAAATCCACATTATGAAGACGCGCAACTTCTGCCGTGATAGTCATTGCTGTGATAGCATACACTGAATACCCTAGCCCACCCCAACCTTGAGTACGGCGCCACTCCCAGTCCATACGTCCAGTCCAATGAATATGCCCAGGAATTGCGTTACGGAAATTTTGGAAGGAGGCATTCAGGAGATCTTGGTCGCCGGTAAACGCGCCTGCGATACTGAGTAAGGCATTTCGCCAGTTCTCAAAATTATTATTAGCAGGACTCAAATCCTTTACAGCCTCTCCAAAAGCCTGCACCCATACTTTAAAGGCGTCTCTATCAGACTGCTCCCAACCAGGATAGTCCCACGCTAGCCCTGCACCGTATATAACCCCTCCCTGATTGGAAAACAAACTGATTCGCGCACCATTGGTAACGAATAGTGGTCGTAGGCTGGTTGTCGGATTAATCGCCCAAACACGCACAAGCTTAATCAGGTGCTCGGCGTACTTAGCGTCACCGGAAAAGGCATAGGCCATGCCTAGATCACGCACCCCCACACCCACTTTTACAGCTTCATCGGCATCGTATCGGTTTTCATTCTCATAAAAGCCGCCCGCACAAAAAATACGACTATCACCACGGCAACCAGCGTCGTTATTATTCTCACCTCCAAATGTAACGCTCATCATAGGAAGTTTGAGTGCTTCATCTGCCTTTTTTATCACCTCGGCATAAGCACTTTTCCAAGGCTCTTGACCTGTGACCACCCCATTTTCATCAACACTAAACTTTGTCTTGATTACGGCTATCTCTTCCGCACTGATCAAAATATTCGGATGCATTGTTTCTTCAGCTTTAGCAACCGTAATAAACAACAAATGACTCACAAGGCCTAGAAAAAATAGTTTGTTAACAAAAAACTTTGCTCTCATGATTTTGGCTTTCATTTGCATTCTCCATTTTCAAGCTGAATTTGATTTCGTTTACTCCTGCGCCGTAAAACAAGCAGGAGTCCAGTCATCAACAGCCCCAGTGGGCCATAACTGCTAAAGCTAATACCATCATCAGTATCATCACCCGAAGCAGCGGTGACGGTCACCGTACGCGTCACTTCTATTGCTGCGTTTTCTGCGGCATCTATAGCGTTGTAAGTCACACCATATGATCCCACGACGCTGTTATTAAGCGCCGAAGCATTTATCATGATATTGCCACTGATATCCCCATCAAGATTATCAAGCACAGTGGCACCCGGTTCGATATACGTGCTGCCGATTATGATAGTTAGAGGATTGCCACCAACGAGAGTGATGACCGGCACAACATCATCAACAACCTTCACCATACGAGTGACTGTTGTCGCATTGCCAGCCGCATCAGCAACATGGTATTTCACTTTATAAGATCCAATCTGCGCAGTATTGACGGCGCTAATATCAATATTGATCGGCTTGATATTATCGCCATCAACATTATCACTCGCACTCGCACCGAGTTCGTTATAGGTGTCGCCTACCGTAATCGTTTGCGGGTTAGCACCAAAGAGCGTGATTACCGGCGCGGTTTTGTCTTCTTCTATCGGGATGTCGAGCGCGACCACCTTCACGCTACGTTGCACCGGTATCGCTGTATTTCCAGCCCCATCCGTGACGTTATAAGTCACGGTATAAGATCCCAGGCTGGTCATATCCACAGTAGACGTTTTTTCGATGAGAGAAGTGATATCACCGTCATAATTATCCAGGGCCGTGGCACCAGGGTCGTCATACACGGTGTGCACCGTAACCGTTAGCGCGCTAGCACCCTTCAGCTCGATCTCCGGTGCAATATTATCCACAACTTTCACAATCCGTTGCACCGGTGTCGCTGCATTTCCAGCCCCATCGGTAACGCTATAAATCACGGTATAAGATCCCAGGCTGCTGATATCCACAGTAGACGTTTTTTCAATGAGAGAGCTGATGTCATTGCCGTCACTATCTGTCGCTTTGGCACCGGAGTCGTCATAAACAGTATTCACCGTAACGTTTTGCACGCTAGCGCCGATCATGATGATCTTAGGGGCGAGTGTATCTGGCACACTATTATTAGCCATGCGCAGCAATGCACGCCCGGTGACCGTTCTACGGGTACGGTTAGCGGCGGCTTCGCCAACACGAACGGTGCTCCAGCTGCGATCAGGTTTGTCCCAGATTTCCAACATGATCTCGATATCGTCGGCATTCGCCACGGTTACCGTGTTGGGCAAAAAAACCGTAACAACATCTGGGCTGCCGGTTACATCGGGCGTGATATCTTCACCATTAGCGGTTACTTTGAAACGACTGAAATCCAGTGGGGAATCATCCCATAAGCCCACTAAAATACGGCTCACCGTGTCACCACCCTCAGGCGTAATTGTCATCACCGGGCGCATCATGTCATCGTGCACATTGAGCTTGGGCGCGCCAATATCCAACCAACGCGCAATCAAGCGTTTTTCAGCTTCCGGCATGTTGCTCGTACCGGCTAAAGAACTGCTTCCATCCAGGTAAGCTAAATGTTCGCCTACCTTAGGCCATATTTCGGGAAATTCTTTATCTCTTTCGTCCACCACGACACCACTCTCTTTCGGCGGCAGACCGGAGTCTGGATCGCGGCCATCCAGCCGTTCACCATATAAAGCCCACACCAACATGCTCGAGCGTGCGCTATTGGCAGAAACCCAACGCGACGGTGTACAGCACGCGTTCGCGTAGCGTGGGGTGATACGATCCGTATTCTCCTCATCAATGTCGGTAAGACCGTCGCCATCTTTGGAGCTAGCCTTGATCTCAGTCCCGTCTTCGTTGGTATATTTATTTTTGGTGATCAAGTCATAGGTTCGATCATCATCATCCAGACGCAAACCCGTGAGTTGTTGAGCGGGCTTACCTTCCGCGTGACAAGCAGCACAGCGATTCTGCACTATCGTCGCAATATTGTTATCCCAATCCACCGCGAAGGAACGTCGCGCCGTGGCCCCTGCCTCTTCCGCGTAGGTCGTGTGGGCGCTCGCAACTGTAGGAAAACCATTGCCATCTTCACCGATAAATAGCGGCGCACTGGCGCCCGTAAAGTCACCAAATTTATCCGTATTAAACTTGGCTCGCGAGGCTAGGGTATCCATTCCCTTACGGGTGTGCACATGGCAGCCCGCACAGTACTGCTCTTCGCCACGGACGACAGAACGCGATGCGGTTTCGATATCCAATGCCATGCCCCGTTTATCGATGGATTGCATCAGGAACGGTGTATCAGCAGGTACCCGCACGATGAAACTGGTATCCGGGTTGTCTTGGACATCGACGGGTTCTACCCCGTTGCTATCCGGTTTACGCACGGGGTACTCACCCAGAATACGCAGGTGATGACGCTGAAAATGAATCCATTGTTCATCCCCTTTGTTAAGATCCTTGGGAATGTTAGGAACCGGCATAAGAACACGTATGCCGTAAATTTCATCATTGTCAAAAATGGCCAATTCAGAACCACTTGATGCTAAATTCAGATAAGTTCGCCCTGACATAGCACCCCCCCCGTCTTTCATATTCCACGGTGTGCCATTCAGCGAGCGGGTTTCTCGGTCAAACATCGAAGCCGCACCGGTTAACCCATACGGTGCACCTGCGGGCAGGCGCGGATCTTGGTTGCCATCGTTGCGTGTCGGAGCACGGGTAACGTCGGGATCAGGCCGTGCAATACCGTAGATATCCTGATAGCTCACCACGGCACGCGCCATGATTTCGTGATACTCAGGGAAATCCACAACAATCTGAGCATCATCGGCAATATGCCCTATCTGGCGGGTGCTATTGGGTTCTAGCGGAAAGAGCCAGATACCCGCATCCTTGCCAATAACTTTCATGACACTGTCCAGCGTGGCGCCTTTGTTTTTATCATAATACCGAGAGTCAGAGATCGTAGAAGAACCCCCAATGCTGTAAGTCGCCAATAAATCATTATCCGGCGCAGCAGCGGGATGGGTAAATCGACCATTCATTGTCACAACGCGGTCGCCAACAGGATGTATAAAATACTCTTCAGGCGCATACGGGGGCATCGGTGTATCACCCGCCCCTCCGTTTGGGGTCAGACGAAACTGACCAGGACGAGCAAACGGGTTGAGTGAGTTGCCCGTTCTCCATGCTGTCGGCAAGGCGGTCATTTCATCGCCAAGTACGCCCTCGGAAATAAACCGATGCACAAAATCCGGCCCTGACGGATTATTCGCCGGAAAACGATCAAAAGCCCCCAACCCGGTCTGCTGACGGTTGTAATACAAGGTAACCACGATATCACCGTCCGATAACTGGGTAAAATAGTGATACGACCACTTAGTTGCATCATTTTTACCCGCAAAAATAAACGGTGCAGAGCCATCGGGATTAATTTCAAACAACGAAAAATTGTTATTAGAGGTACGTTGTAGCATACGGTCAAAATTGGTGTAAACAATGCGGCCATCCATCAACGTGGCGGGATGCAGCTGGTTTTTCATCGCGCGATGACTCAACACCTCCCTATTTTTTCCATCACGTTCCATCGCAAACACCTGGAACATACCGAAACCCTGCTCTCGATTACTGGTAAAACCGATGCGACCGTCGGGCATAAAAAACCCGCCCGTGTCCATTACCGGAATGTTAGAACTCCACTCTTCACCTCTTCCAGGTTTTTCAGGATGGGCACGACCCGCAAACATCTTGCTGTCTGGCGAAACCTGGATATTTTCTCCGGTGAGCAAGTCATACATAAAAATGAGCGCGGGTTTAGCGTAAGGTTTGATACCGGAAAAAACCGAAATAGCAAATTTACTACCATCGAGTCCACCATTAGGATCAAGCCGCATAAAAGTTTGCAGACCTGTATTAGAAATCTCTCGCATACCCAAATCAGTGATGAAGGTGCGCGTATCAGTGAACTTGGTATACACCACATGGCGGCCATCGAAGGAAACATTGGGGTCGGCCACCGAACAGACGGGCTTTGATGGATCATCTTCGTCGCAATTTACCAACACTTTCTCTGCGCCAGGGTCGCCCGGCGTCATCTGGGAGTCATGCAGAACAAGGTCGCAGCCAGGTTGATGATAGACGTTGTTAGAGGCCGACAACCACAGGTCATTGACCCCGTTCCAGTTCAGCATATTCTCTTTTCCGTTGCGCGATACGGTCTCTTTAGCACGCGGACAGCGCACGTAGACTACGTCGTAATCAATACTGGCAAACTGGGCTTGGTATTGCTGTGCAGCAAACACAGGCTTAGCAGGGCTTATACCCACTAAAACACCAAAACCAACCACGACAGGTAAAAAATATTTTTTTATACCATTGTTGAACTGCGACATTACACCCCCCAATTGAACACGACAAACCACCCAATAAAATAAATTTTAAAACGAAGCCAGAAAACTAGTAAATAGGAAGCTCAAGCCTCCATGTTCTAACTCCGCCTCCTCCCTGGCTAACCTTATGTGCGTGTGAAAGATCAGACAATCATAGAAATGTGCCTCGCTAACCTTATTACGTACAGAAATACGCAGTACTTCCTAATTTTTAGATGCGCACCAACAGATCCACCATTGCACGAAAGTGCGGTGCCATTACCAATCGCAATCACTGTGAGACCATACGGAAAAACACTGGGAATTGAATTGTGTAGACTTGCAAAGGCTATGAATTTTACATGAGTACCGATTCTGGAGACTGCAAAAATATCAGAATACAGCAAAATCTAAATTTCCCTTGATGCAAGGCTTATTTTAATAGGCCTTGCATCAAGTCAGAGTTGAATCAACATCTCTAGGATACTCAAGAAAATTTAAAATTAAGTTAAGGGAGGGGTAGTTTTCTTGTTTTTATGCGCACCCTAAGTCAGTGTTTCCCTCCATGTTCTTGAACTCCTCATACTTATTCTTATAGTTATTTTGCATGACACATTAAGGAGTTGATACGGCTTTCAATACATCTAAACTCTGTATTTCTAGTATTAATAGAGCATAAATAATACCATTATTTTTATTGCTTCTTATACCAAGCTTTCTGCTTGCTCAAACTATTTTCAAATAGCCTATAATATGCTCAACACTTAGATGAGTTTTATTTTCAAAGAAGAAGACAAACACATGAAAAAAAAGATAATATTTAATTCCTATTATTACAACCCGCATCATTGAAAAAATATTCAATGATCCAGGTATTATTTGCTTAACAAGTTCTTCGGGCGCGCAACACTAACGACCCAGTAACAAAAACTGTCTCAATTAAGCAACAGTGTAAATGAACCATTGATTTGAAAAAACTTTATAGTAAGGAAATTTATTAATGACGGTATCCCAGCTCACTTTGCATAGCCAGGAATGGAAAATACTCCATCAAGATCACGAACGTTATGACAGATATGCTTTGTTGATTAAACTCACCGCAGTGATCGCCTGTTTACTCTCCATCGGACTGGCTTTAAACTTTTTTTTTGGAGCGATATTAATTCTTGTATTGTGGTTGCAAGAGGGAATTTGGCGAACCGTACAGGCGCGTACAGGTGAACGTTTATTATAAGCGCCTAAAATAATTGAAAACAGTCTCAAATATCACGCAAGCGCAACTTCCCGTAAAACGCTCAACGTATTCTGATGCTTTAGGCTCACCTCGGCGTCGAGATATTTTACGAGATGCCTTTGAAGTGTTACTGCCGTCGATACAAAATACAATCTGTTTGAGAAAAATCGTTTCGTACGTACGCTAGTCTCCGACAGAGATCACAGATATAACGCGATACACAACTCACCACGGCCTGCATTAACCTAGAATCCGCAGTTAGACGGCGCGATGAGGCGGAATAGCTCGCTATTGCAACGATTCGCAACAAAGCGAGTCGCGATTAAAAGCGTGCTATTCATGTCGTAGTGCGTTCACTTTCTGAGTGAGTTCAGTAAAAGTTCTCATTTCCATTTTAATCAATAACATAACGATACTTCGTAGCAGTCAACTGCGGAATTTAGGATTAAACCAGCAGCACCGCTGGATACTAACATTGCTAATCCAGAAACAGTCATACTGTCTGACAATATTATTGCCAGCGAGAACCCCGGGTTCATTAGCGCAGAATCGCAAAATTTTCGACTAAGTTCAACCAGCCCCTACATTGTCTTGCGAGTTGCCGAACGAAACTCAGGTTAAAGTAAATCTGATCCGGTGTCTTCCGGTCACGACTGAATTTTAGATTTTTAGTGTGTGTCATAAAACTTAATTCATTTCATGGCAACATAAAGTAGTCGCTCTTAAGCGACGCAAAACTCCTTGAACTAATGAAGCAACTAAAAGTATCCAAAGATTATGCAAAGCGATTACTGAATGGGTTGCAAAAATATTCATGCAAGGTTAAGGTTTTAGTTTATGGATTTAAACGAGAAAACATAAAGGAATGAAAGTTGTTTTATGTATCCAAGCCCCGACAGTTTTGCGGTTTCGTGTTGATGTTTGGAAATGCGGTTCAACATAAATTATTTAAGCGCGGTAAAAAATGGACATCGGCAGCACGATCATACTAACTGACGACGCGCCCTAGCAGTATGGGTAACGGGTAATTGGATGCAGACTTCGCGTAGTTAGTAGAGGTGTGTATGCTTTAGTGGCTAATTCAGTCGCAACTCAGTCGTCATACCTGTATATGATGTAAGTTTATAATTCGTGTTATGCCTCACGCAGTAATCAAGTTTCTCATCAAATTAGTCACGCCGATGGCAGTGATACTCAATGGATAACAAGATTGTGCGGATGACCCGTTTGTAGGCCTGTGGTGCATCTTACGATGATAATCCGTGTTTATTTATTGTATCGAGTTCGTCTTCTTTACTGAGGCTCTCAGTATCGGTTTCAAAACTAGTTTCGCAGCAAAATAAGTAAAAAAATAATAGCTGAAAGAGAGTGGTGTCGGCATGTGCTGACAGTTTGAGTTTTTCTTATGTCAAATCATTCCTGTTTTAGAAAATTTAAGGATTGATGAAATATAAAGTTGTGATGAATATTGATTTTTTTCTTCATTTGTTATAATGAAGTATTTTGAAAATATGTGAAGTAAATCATATAATTTAATATTACATGAGAAATTTATTTTGAGTGAAAAATACGAAAAAAGACGGCTATTTTGAATTTTTCTTAATCTTAAATCACTCTTGTATTTAAAAAATCAAAAATTGATGAATTGAAAAGGTGTGGTGAATATTGACTTTTTTTTTCATTTTTATGTTGAAAGGCGTAAAAAATATGTGAAGTAGGTCACATATTTTAATATTACATGAGGGCTTAATTTAGCGTAAAAAATGCAAAAAATAACGATTAGTTTGAAGAAAACTAAACTGATATTAGATAGTGCTAATAATCCAAAATATTGTTACTGACGAGCGACATAAATAATGAATAAAGTTAACTTTATTCAGTTTCTTAGGTCACTTTTTTTGGTTAAAAAAGACAACAAAAAAAATAATTTCCCAAGTGATATTTAGGTCTTTTGGGAAGGTGATGAGTCGAAAAAAGCATGGCAGTGTTAGTAGGGTTTTAATCGCATATTGTGTTTTCAGTTCCCTAAAGCCAGGTTTTTTACCCGTTTTTTTGTGTTACGATGATTCACCTTTTACGAGATTACGGATGACTGCATTAAGCATGTTTATTGAAAAGCAAGTAACAATATTATTCCTATCGAGTATGCTGAACAATTTCAGCCTTCCTCAAACATACATGGTAAATTTATGCATTGCTTATCAGCGAACTTTTGTTTGGTGTCGAAACAAAGCGAATCAATTGTGCGTTGAGTTCAAGGCATAGGAGTTCATAACTTATGTTAATTTGTAATATTTTCTATCAATTCAAGAGCAAACTATTTTTGTTTGCAGGTTTTGTTTTATTGTTCGCGAGTATGGGTGTTAACAGCGCGGTCTATATGCCACCGGTCGGCATTCCGGCACCGGAGTTTGGCATCAATGAGTCACATACCATGTATGCGGATTCTCTCTATG
>CAZWUO010000090.1:0-13151 GCA_964636675.1 uncultured Ectothiorhodospiraceae bacterium | reverse complement strand
CTGCCCTCCGGCTGACTGCCAGCGTGCCACCCGGCTTTAATGACACCTACTCCAAGATTGGATGCAACCACTCGCCCATCAACAGACACGGTGCCCAGTCCAATCGCCACAAACTCCTCAAGATCATGGTCATAGGAATACATTTCGACCTGGGCACCCGGCGCATGCCCATCAATATTCGGCAAGGTCAAGGGCGCCGGCGGATCAAACATCGCGCCTGCCGGCTGAATCGTCACGATAAACTGCGGTTGCATGCCATTCGGTGGCGCCATCGGTATTTTAGCGACATTAACCGGGGTCACCGAAATCAAACCCTCGCGCGAGCCATCCGGGAAAGTCACCGAATCAGCCAGTACGGTGAGCTTAAACCCCGGAACCTCGGCTAAGCTTATTTCTACATCCTCATTACCCGCTAATACCGCATTGGCCATATTCAGTTTGACCAGATATATCGGCGCCGCTAAGGGGTTATCCGCGCCCGCGACGGTCACAATATTGTAACTAAGGGTAGGCCATTCACCGGCAACTTCGGTGGTACTGCCATCCACGAGCAAATGCACCGGGCCAACCGGTACGCTATCTATCGTGAACTGACCTTGTGTATCTACCACCGCTTGACGGTTGGTGCCATCCACACGCACGGTAACCCCCGGCAAAGGATTATCCTGATTGTCAAACACCAAACCGCTAATGCGGGTTTGCCCCGGATCACCCGGAATTAAACCCGATGCCGTGAAACTCGCTTTCAGAGTTGTTCCCACTAAGGTCGCAGTCACCCGATGTACATCTAATCCAGCATCTGGCCCTAAGGTCATATGCGCGGAAGCACGACCATCACTGTCGGTAGTTGCTGCGAGAGTATCTTGTCCATTTTGGAAAATCCCCCCACCTCTTGTTACTTTAAATTCAACTTGTGCGCCTTGCACTAAATTGGCACCTTCATCGGAAATCGCCACGATGAAGGGCCGCGGCAACGGCTGATTAATACCACCGCGTTGATTATTGCCAGAATTCACACTGACTTTGTTACCGGACTTAGGGGTAGCAGATGCATAGAAGATCACTTCACTGTCAAAACCCACGGCCCTGGCACGTACCTTGTGATTGCCTGATCCGGCACGCTGACCTAATTTAAAAGAGGTTTGCGCAACGCCATTAGCGTTACTGGTGACCAAAACCGCCTGTGACTCATCCTCTGTTCCGGGCGCGACGATGCCATCGCCTTGAACCACCCGAAAAATGACGACTTTGTTAGGAACCGGCGAAACACCATCGCTGTCAATGAGTTTTACCGCCAACGGGGTCGCTAAAACTTCATTGATTTGAGCACTTTGGTTTTGCCCAGCATCCAGCTGAATATGTTTTGGCGCGGGTAATTCGTAGAAAACAACAATACTATTATGCGCGGTGTTGCCCACATTATCCGAGGCACTAATCACTATTTCATTACGTTCTTTGACCAGTGGCACATCTTCAGCAAGATACGTGCGATTCGCTACCGTGGCCGTAATACCATTAACGACCACATTGGCTTGGTTCTCACTAATGGTGCCACGCACAATATCATTAATTAATCCACTCACCGCAATACGCTCTGTGGAAACGGTCGCACCATTACGCGGCGCATCGACGGTGACATAGGGCGGCGTGGTATCCATTGACACCACGATCGAATCGGTGACTTCATTGCCCTCGACATTGACCGCACGAACCACGATGGTGTTGTAACCCTCCGCAAGACTTACTGCCGCACTGAATTGATTATCGCTCTGACTGACGGTCATGCCATTCAGCGTTAATAAGGCATGGGGATCGCTAATGTGACCATTCACCTGTAATGGGCTACTGCCAACCGTTATTAAGGTCGCGGGGGTATTTATCTTGACACCGAGCTCTATGTTTTCGACGTATTTTTGTTCGACGCGAGGCACAAAACTAAACGTGGTTCTGCCGCCTAAAAGCGTTAACGTGATTGGCCCGGTAGAGCCTCCCGGCACAATGCCGTCGCCAATGAATGGGGATAAGTCCAAATAGGGATTATTTTCTGAAGTCATCCCTGATTCACCGCGCAAACTCACTGTATTCGGTGTGATATCTTCCAACACTAAGCGTAGCGGGCCGCTCAGTAATTCGCTGCCGGTATTCGTGATTTCAATAATAACGCGCGCATCGGGGGAGTCCTGACTGCGTATCGGATTGGAGACCTCTATGCTGACTTGTGTCCCCACATCACGCCAACCGATATGACTCACAGGGGGTTCCGCGCTATTTCCACGTGTCGTTACCTTAAAAATACCACTCACACCCCCAATGATAACCTGGGTTTCTACTGTTTCTAGGGCGATGGAAGAAGCGGTCAGGCGGACACGAATACGTTGCTGATTATTGATGACCCCTTCTGTTGCGGTATAGGCTGCATCGTCAATAGAATATTCACCATTAACAATCTCTACTTTTGCAGGCGTATCGATACCCTTGATCAGAACAGCATTTGACACCACGACAACCTTGGTCAGTACTCCCGACAGGTTAGTGAATGCAAATGCATCGGGCGTCGAGTCCGCTATCGTAGGCCCGGAGATAGGTTTTACCATAATAGCAATGGTTGCTGCTTTGCTGGTCAAAACACCATCATTGACGGTAAAACTAAAATCGTCATCTCCTACAAAATTTGTATTCGGAGCATAAGTAAGCTGAGGGATTACACCGGACAATGTGCCTGCTTGTGGATTAGAGGTAATTGCATACGTTAAATCATCACCATCCGCGTCAGTGGCACTCAAGGTAATATCAACAGTGGTATTATTATTGGTTGTGATCGATTGATCTAAAGCCACGGGGGATTCATTAGTTGGGGTTGGGGTTGGGGTTGGGGTTGCAGTAAGTTGCAGCGATCCATCCCCTGTGCCACACGCCATTAAACTCAAAGACAAGATGCTTATACTAAATAATCTAAGGCTTAAAACAGAATTCATGATAAATCTCTTTCTGGATAATATAGCGCGAAGTGATTAGTGAATAATAATGTAACTATTCACTAATGTCAAATTATTGTCAGTCTTGCTCACTACGGCAGAGAAAAAACCAGTTATTCTGCGTGCAAATTTCGCGAGTCAAAATCACGCAAAAAAAATACATTAATCAATTGAATTTTATATAAAAAAGAGAAACTCTCAGAACAAATCATAAGGTAGGCGTTCATCCTCAACATCAGACCAATATGAATAATCGATGTGATACACCAATCCCAAACACAGTTATCGTACGAAAATAAACAAAAGCAATATTATTCACTTATTATATAATTATTTAATCACCTCTTTACAGCGATGCAACAACGACAGAACTCTCGGCAATGCTCAATGGAAATATAAACCACAACCAAGCGAGTCGTTTTCTATCCAAGCAAGACTTCTCTTTAGAAGATTTTTGACGGGCATTAAAAAAATGTTCGAAAGTCGAAGCGTTTCATAAAAATATTAAAGCGAATATCACTTTGGGCGTATACTGTTACTTTAAGCACCACTCCACTTCTTTAACACACCAAGCAAATGACAAGCTCGCAGACTTCTAAAAATGCAATACGATGACAATACTTTCCGTGTTTTTTTTAGGTTTTCAGCCTTTTTGTTGTCCTTGCTTTTGTTTATAAGCTTTCTGTTCGTGACCAATATTCAACTTTCCTCGATAAGCAATAACACGGTTTTTTCCAATAACTCATCGGCGACTCCTGTTCCTAAAAAACCATTGTTTTCGGATACAACCTTGCAAACGGGTATTGATTTTGTGCATTTTCAAGGTGACAAAACAATAACGGGTTTAAACGAAATTATCGGCACAGGTAGTTGTGTGATTGATTACGATGGTGACGGGTGGCAAGATTTATTTGTTGTCGGCGGCTCTGGACAAACCCGTTTTTTTGGTAAAACTCATTGGTGGCAAACTTCAACCAGCAGCAAGCTTTATAAAAATATGGCTAATGGCACTTTTTTAGATGTAACTATTAACACAGGTTTGAAAAAACAGTATTGGGGTATGGGCTGTACTACGGGTGATTTAGATAATGACGGTGATCCTGAAATTTTTGTCACAACGTTTTCGCGCAATTATTTGTATCGCAACAATGGGGATAATACATTTTCTGATATATCACAGATCTCAGGTATACAAGGTAACGCCTGGTCAACATCAGTCAGTTTTGCCGATTATAACAACGACGGATTGCTCGATATTTATGTCGTTAATTATTTGACATTTGATAAAACGCTACGCACGCTGGAAAGCCGAAGCGGATTTAATACCGGAGAAAATCAGTTTTTAAATGCCGCTAACTTTGATAGTGCTACAAATGTTTTATATCAAAACATGGGAGGCTTAATTTTCAAAAATGTCACTCAATTCGCGCAAGTGGGTGATGAGAGTGGGCGCGGACTATCAGCGATGTGGGCTGATTTGAATAATGATCAGCACCAGGATTTGATTATTAGTAATGGCAATAATTCACCCAATGCCGTTTATCTGAATCAAAAAAATGGCACATTTGTTAATGCCAGCAATCGACTTAAATTTAGTAACTTAAATGGAAGCAACGGAATTTCCATTGCTGATTTGAACAATGATAGCTTTAACGATATTGTCACGAGCGGGGGTATTGGTAAGCTGCCTAAAATTCATTTATCCCAAACAAATAACAACGCTGAACAGTTAAATCATCATTATATCGATCAAGCATATTCTTTTTTGCAAAAGCCACATTCATTAACGCCCATGGAAAATTGGACCATAGGATTACATGATTTTAACAACGATGGGTTTATCGACGTTTTTTTTACCCATGGCCTAAAAACCCCAGATATAGATGCACCTAAAATTACAGTAGGCCAAAAAAACTTGCTCAAACTAAACCACGCCGGGCGACAACTATTAAAGGCTGACGCACACCATCCATTCTCTAAAACTCTTTTATCTTCTCGCGGCGCTGTATTTTTTGACTTTGATCATGATGGTGATATCGATATTTTTGTGACCAATAATAATGACATGGCGCGTTTTTATCGCAATGATTCGCCTGCACTGGGTAATTGGGTCCAGTTACAACTCATTGCGTCGAATGGCCCTTTAGATGCTATCGGCGCTAAAGTATGGTTGAAATCGGATGGTCTCAATCAATTTAAAGAGATTACGAGCGGATCTGGGTTTTTATCTAATTCCTCCTATCGATTGCACTTCGGCCTTGGTAACGACGATAAAATACTGGAGTTAAAAATTCAATGGCCAAATGGTGGAATTCAATTTATGGAACTACCGAGTATAAATCGATTTTATCTGATTAAGGAAGGGGTTCAGGCAGCAAATACCTTAGCGTTATCAATGCAACCATTGCAGAAAAAATTAAGCTTAACCATAGGAGAAAAAAATGCGGTCAATCGCTCTCTTTATCTAGAAATACTTTGGAATATAAAATCAGAGTTATTTTATAAAGAAGCAGAGATAGCATTACGCGACCCACATCCTCAGGTACGTCTTACTGCAATAACATTACTCGCAACAGAAAAAGATAAAAAAGCGTTAAAACTCCTGCTGCAGAAATTAGATGATACCGATATACAAAACTTGATTGCCGTCATAAAAGCAGTGAGTCGCTATGAGGACGAACAATCTATTACCTGGTTATTGCGTTTGTTGCTGCATCCAAATCGGCACGTTAAAATGGCGGCCATTGAGCAATTCGCCCATTTTTTCAACCAAGAGGAAGCTGCAGTGCATCGAAAATTTCTTGCCGTCCCCTCTTTAATTCATTTACTTTCTGACCGCACTATCGATGTGAAATTGGCGGCGATTAAAGCCTTAGGGTTATCTGAAAGCTATCGTGCTGCTGCTCCATTACTCAAATTGCTCGAAGACCAAAGCCCAGATGTGCAAGCTACTGCTGCCAATTCTTTGGGTCATATTCGAGAACGTAAAGCAATAGACGCCTTATTTAAACTTGCAGATGATAACCTCACTCCTGGAAGCGTTAGAGCACAAGCGCTATTTGCATTAAAACGCATTGGTTATGACGCAGAAGAGTTAGCCTTATCCTTGTTAGCGAAAACGAATATTCTGGATGATAGCTCAAATAATCTCGAACTTATTTATTACCTATTGACCGATCATATTGATGGTATTGTTTTAAATCGAAAACACATAAGTAAGTCATTTAAAAACTGGTTGGTTAAAAATACAAATCAACTCAAGACTAAAACTAATAATATTGATGCACGCACTGCTTTTTTTCTCATCAACTTGATTGCCTCTCAAAATCCTAAAATCCACCGCAGATATTTCTCGGATTTTTTTCAACATAAAAATACCACTGTTCGCTTATATGCGTATCTGGCGCAAATTGAATATGGCAACAAAAAAAATGACTCAATGCTGCTGCAAGCATTGAGCAACGAAGCTATGAGTATTCGAAAAGAAATATTGCATGCACTGGGTGATGCTGAATCTTCAATTGACATTCCCGCTGATACGCTTGAAAAACTGTTAAGCAACAAAGAAAACACTATTGATTTAATTCACTATTATGGAAAAGTTTTTAATCATAATGCAGGTGTGTTATTAACGAAAATCGCTGCCGACGATAATCAAGATTCACACATTCGTCTTGCTGCATTAGCCGCATTAATCAATAAACCCTATCCTAATGAATCATTGCCTAAATATTTGCTAACGCATAAAAACAAGGACATTAGACATTTAGCAATTAAATATTGGTCGCTATTACAGCCGGATGAAAAAAAATGGCTTAGAAAAAAACCAATGTTTATCGATTACTTGGAAGAAACTCACGATTACCTTGGAATTATAGAAGCTTTTCGTAATCGACCTGAAACCTGGGCCAAGCAAGCGATGATTAAGATCATCTCCCAAAACCAAATACCCTTTGTGATTCGCCAGCAGGCAGTTGTTGCATTAGCTCGTTCAGGCAATACACACCACGTTGATATTTTTTCAACACTGCTAAAGAATAGTAACGAATTACTGCTTCAAGCATTTCTGAAGCAAGCTATCTTTAATTTTGAGGATCAACAAGATATTCTGCTTAAGGAAGTTTTTTTTAATACGCGCTTATTGCCAACCACTCGCTTGCTTGCTGCACAACATTTAAAGAACCCCTCTGTCAATCTTAGCAAATTATTAACCCAACAAAACAATGAAGCCACTGCCAATGAAACCCGCTAGTCCCGATAACATTCTCCACCGAGAGAAGGAGTCTTTACGCCACTTCTTTGCTGCATTTTTGGTATGCGCAGCCTCTGGGTTAATCACTTTTTTTGTCGACGAAATCAGTATTTGGGTTCAATGGACTTATATTGCCCATGTTATTTCTTCATTGCTCGTCATTATTTTTATGCTGCCTTATCTATTCATCCATATAAAACGAGCCATGGGACATAGGCGAGCAGGGGTTTTTTTTAGTGGTGTTTTAAAAGTCGTAGTGTTTCTTTGCGTTATTTTTACGGGCCTAACTATTTTGATTGTTGGGCAGATGGAACAACAGCGGTGGGTTTTTACCACGCATGTCTATTTGTCCTTTTTTTTGCTATCCCTTTTTGTTTTACATTTAATACTGCATCACGTCACCTTGCAAAAAAATCGCTTGAAAAACCAACCTCATTCTTTTCCCAGCATCAACCAACAATTATTCACCCTGAGTCTTGTTTATAGTGGCTCGTTTATAGTCATTATCGTCACTGCATCTCTGGTAACTCAAAATAATAGCTATTCAGACAAACCCATTGTTAAAGATTATCAGTATACCTATGGCGAGCATCCCTTTAGACCGAGTCAAACAGAGACTTACCATGGAAAATTCATCGACCAAAGACAAATTGGCAATTCGCATACCTGCGAACCTTGTCATCAAGAAATCACCCAACAATGGCGATCATCGATGCATCGTCAAGCAGCATCAGATCCAAGCTATATCACAAATATTAATTTATTGGAGAAAAATAGAGGCATAAGCGCCACTCGCTACTGCGAGGGCTGCCATGCTCCTGTTGCGCTACTCAGCGGGCAATTAAGCGCAGGCGGAACCCATGGTGGCGTCAGTGACACACTTGCATTTGCAGAAGGCGTTGGCTGCATGGGATGTCATGGAATAAAAAATGCCGTGCATCTTAAAGGGGTTGCAAGTTATTTATTTGCACCAGCAACTGACTATTTATTTGCCAACTCAACCAACCCTATTGCCCAGACTTTAAATAATTTTTTGATCCGCATCAATCCTTCTTTGCATCGAAAAGACATGGCGCGCGATATACTTTCTACACCCGAACTATGTGCTACGTGCCATTCTCAGTTCATGGATAAAGACATGAACAACTGGGGCTGGGTAAAAATGCAAGACGAATATCGTGCCTGGTTAGACAGCCCATACTCAGGTCAAAATCAGCAAGAGTTTTCGCATGCGGAGAAGAAACGCTGCCAAGATTGTCATATGCCCTTAGTTACAGGCAAAGACCCTTCCGCCAATGTTAATGGCCAACTCGTTGATCATCGAGCACTCGGCGCAAACACCGCTATTCCAATGTTGAACAACGACCAGCAACAGGTTGAGCAAACCAAAGCTTTTTTACAATCAGGAAAACTGCGTGTCACGATTGATCCCCCAAATAGAAGTGACGCCGTTCGAGATGCTAAATTTGTTGATGAAAATCTGATTTCACCGTTGGAATCCCCCGCATTTGCCTACTTGGGAGAATCGATTAACATCAAAACAACCGTCAGCAATATTGGGGTAGGACATAGTTTTCCGGGAGGCACCATCGATATTAACGAAGCCTGGATGTGGTTTCGGGTTATCGATGCTCAGGATAATATCGTTTTCGAAAGCGGTCAGTTATTGGATGATGGATCGGTAGACCCGCAGTCAATATTTTTTAGGTCTCTACCCGTCGATCGTCAAGGAAAGCTTGTTTGGAAACACGATTTGTTTAGTATGATTGGTAGAAGTTACAAAAAAGTAATACCTGCTGGAAAATCAGATATTATCGAATATACCTTCGAAATCCCCAGCTGGGTTAAACCCCCGTTGACAATTATAGCGGTGCTTCGCTATAGAAAATTTAATCAACGTTATGCAAAATGGGCACTTAAAGAAAAATATCAAGAACTACCAATCGTTGATGTTGCCTGGGATAGCATTCAGTTGCCGATATTAATAAAACCGCCGGTGCAATTTAATTAAATTCATGATTAAATTTTCAGTTCCGACGCATAAATAGATGTACTATGGTTTTTTATAATTCATTCGTTTAAAACCAGATTATTCAGCGTTCTCGGAATCATATCCAAGATTAGGCGCTAACCAGCGCTCAGCCTCAGTGATCGACATATTTTTCCGAACGGCATAATTTTTCACTTGATCGCGTGCAATTTTTCCCACCGCAAAATATTTTGCATCGGGATGGGAAAAATACAAACCGCTAACCGCAGCGGTCGGCAACATGGCAAAGTGCTCAGTAATGGAAATACCTACGCGCTTTTCAACATCTAATAAATTCCAAAGTTTGGCTTTCTCGGTATGGTCAGGATTAGCGGGATAGCCCGGTGCTGGACGAATTCCGCTATACTTTTCTTTGATTAATTCGGCATTTTTTAAACTTTCAGACTTCGCATATGCCCATATTTCTTTTCTTACTTTTTCATGCATGTGTTCTGCAAAGGCCTCCGCGAGACGATCAGCCAATGCCTTAAGCATAATGGAACTGTAATCATCATGCGCCGCTTCAAAACGTTGCACATGTTGGTCAATTCCAATGCCCGTAGTCACCGCAAACATTCCAATATAATCTTGCAACTTGCTTGCTTTCGGCGCTATAAAATCTGCAAGACATTGGTTCGGTCGACCTGGGGGTTTCTCTTGTTGCTGGCGATTGAAACAAAGTGTGGATTTAACGGTTTTACGTTCTTCGTCGGTATAGATTTCAACATCATCATCGTTCACAGAGTTAGCCGGAAACAACTGCACAACGCCGGCCGCTGAAATCCATTTCTCGGTCATTATTTTTTCTAACATAAGCTGAGCATCAGCAAACAACTTCTTGGCTTCTGCTCCTTTGTCTGCATCGTCTAGTATTTTTGGGTAGCTGCCTTTTAACTCCCAAGCATGGAAAAAGGGAGTCCAGTCAATCTGGCTGACTAAGTCACTCAGAGGATAATCGATAAAACACTGTAATTTTAGCGATTTTGGCTTGGGTGGGACATAATCAGTCCAATCAATTTTTGCTTTATTGGCCCGCGCCTGTTGCAGGCTAAGCCACTTAATTTGCGATCTTCGCCCCGCATGCTGCGTACGTACCGCTGCATACTCATTTTTTATAGCTTCTACAAAAGGCACTTTCAATTCGGCGCTAATGAGCTTTTGCACAACCCCAACTGCACGCGAAGCATCTTTAACCCAGATGACTTGGTCCGCCGCATAATGCGGATCAATTTTCACCGCGGTATGCGCACGTGATGTTGTTGCCCCGCCAATCAATAATGGCAGGGTAAAACCCTGGCGCTGCATTTCTTTCGCAATATGGGCCATTTCCTCCAACGATGGTGTAATTAAACCGGATAACCCAATAACATCAACATCATGTTTTTTGGCTTCTTCAAGAATTTTATTTGCCGGCACCATGACCCCAATATCGATCACTTCAAAGTTATTACATTGCAAAATAACCCCCACAATATTTTTACCAATATCGTGCACATCACCTTTTACCGTGGCCATTAGGATTTTACCCGCGGCCTTTAGCCCATCTGATTTCTCTGCTTCGATAAAGGGGGTTAAATGCGCCACAGCTTTTTTCATAACACGTGCAGACTTAACAACTTGGGGTAGAAACATTTTTCCATCACCAAACAAGTCCCCAACAGTATTCATCCCATCCATTAAGGGACCTTCAATGACCTGTATAGGTCGTGCAAATTGCTGCCTCGCTTCTTCGGTGTCTGCAACGACATAAGTATCTAAGCCCTTAACTAAGGCGTGTTCGATGCGTTTTTCGACGGGCCATTCGCGCCAGCTCAAGTCTTCAACTTTGGCTGTCGAGCTGCCACCGCCTTTAAATCGCTCTGCGAGCTCTAATAAACGCTCGGTGGCATCATCGCGTCGATTCAATACAACGTCTTCCACACCTTCGCGCAACGCTTGAGGTATTTCGTCGTACAGGGCAAGCTGTCCGGCATTCACAATGCCCATATCCATACCGGCCTTAATCGCATGATAAAGAAAGACCGCATGAATGGCTTCGCGCACCGCATTATTTCCGCGAAATGAAAACGAAACATTGGAAACACCGCCTGATATCAGTGCAAATGGCAGATTTTTCTTAATGACACGGGTTGCTTCAATAAAATCAACGCCATAATTATTGTGTTCTTCAATGCCTGTCGCTACCGCAAATATATTGGGGTCGAAAATAATGTCTTCCGCGGGAAAACCTATCTGTTCAACGAGAATCTTGTACGAACGAGTGCAAATTTCTATTTTTCGTGCCTGAGTATCCGCTTGTCCTACCTCATCAAACGCCATTACAATAATGGCGGCGCCATATTGTTTAGCCAATTTTGCACGTTGAATAAATTGCGCTTCACCTTCTTTGATGCTGATGGAATTCAAGATGCCTTTGCCTTGAATACACTTTAAACCCGCCTCTAATATTTCCCATTTTGATGAATCAATCATAATCGGTACACGTGCAATATCCGGCTCAGTCGCAATTAAATTTAAAAATAATTCCATCGCGGCCTTGCCATCGAGCATGGCCTCATCCATGTTGATGTCAATGATTTGCGCACCGTTATCCACTTGCTCCCGCGCAACGTCTAATGCCGCGTCATAGTTATCTTCAAGAATCAGGCGTTTAAACTTCGCGGAACCCGTTACATTATTCCGCTCACCGACGTTTACAAACAAGGCATCTGGGCCGATATTCATCGGTTCTAGACCGGAAAGGCGACACTGCTGAGTTATTCGAGGTTTTTTACGTGGCGCATAGCTTTCCATCTGTTGCGCGATGGCGGCAATATGCGCCGGGGTAGTGCCACAGCATCCACCAATGATATTGATGTAACCACTTTTTGCCCAATCCGCCAACTCTTTGGCCATATCCTCGGGGCTTAAATCATATTCCCCAAACTCATTCGGCAGGCCCGCATTGGGATGCACATTGACACAAACATTGCTTACCCGAGACATTTCTTCAATATAAGGGCGTAATAAATCAGGCCCGAGAGCACAATTGAGACCAATGCTAATCGGCTCAACATGGTGTAAAGAATTGTAAAATGCTTCGGTCGTCTGCCCGGAGAGCGTGCGACCACTCGCATCGGTAATCGTGCCTGAAATCATGACGGGTAATTTTGTCGAGAATTGCTCAAAATAGGACTCAACCGCAAAAATGGCCGCCTTAGCATTGAGCGTATCAAAAATCGTTTCAATTAAAATAATATCTGAGCCGCCGTCAACCAAGCCCTTTGTTGCCTCAAAATAAGCTTCGACTAACTGATCAAAAGTAATGTTTCGCGATCCAGGATTATTGACGTCTGGAGAGATACTCGCCGACCGCGTGGTCGGACCAAGCACGCCCGCAACAAATCGGGGTTTAGCGGGATCTTTGGCGGTAAAACAATCAGCGGCCTTGCGCGCAAGCTTACTTGCTTCGCAGTTAATCTCATAAGCCAGGGACTCCATCTGGTAATCCCCAAGAGAAATCGAATTTGCATTAAACGTGTTCGTTTCCAGAATATCTGCACCTGCTGCAAGATAAGCGCTATGGATATCCTCGATGATCTGCGGACGTGTTAAGGTAAGTAAATCGTTATTGCCCTTTAATTCGGACTTCCACGTTTGGAAACGATCACCCCGGTAGTCTTCTTCTTGCAGTTTGTAGGTCTGAATCATGGAACCCATGGCACCATCAAGAATCAAGATACGTTTTTCTAATTGCTGTGCAAACAAGTCTGCTCGATTACTCATATTTTTTCTCGGTTAACAGTCAAAAAAAGGGGCTGAATTCTAGCAAATATAAATAACTAATTCATGGATAGTGAAAATATATACCCGTGGCGTTATAGATTTAGGTTTTTAGTGTACGTCATATTCCTTT
>CAZWUO010000089.1:0-13206 GCA_964636675.1 uncultured Ectothiorhodospiraceae bacterium | reverse complement strand
GACTATTGTGCAGCGTATTGAATAATAGTCTTGACTATTGTCCAATATAATAAATAATAGTCATTATGCAGCGTTATCTCTCAAATTCTATTTTGTCCGATGTAGACCAAAAAATGGTCATATTGACGGGGCCACGACAGGTCGGTAAAACCACACTGGCTAAGGAAGTGATGGCAAGTTATCGTCGTCCGCAGTACTTGAACGGGGATGTTGTCGAAGATCGTCGTATTCTCATGGCACAAGGCTGGAGTTTGCGCGCGGATTTGCTCGTGCTCGATGAAATCCACAAGATGTCGAATTGGAAAAAATATCTGAAAGGCGTGTTTGACGGGCGTGCTGACGGGCAGGCTATTCTCGTTACTGGCAGCGCACGTATGGAAACGTTTCGGCAATCCGGGGAGTCCTTGGCAGGGCGTTATTTTTTAGCACGGCTCCACCCTTTTTCGGTGCGGGAGTGGGTGGAACTGACCGATGCAAAACCTGACGATGCACTTGATCGTATTATCGAGCGAGGCGGTCTGCCTGAGCCATTTTTGGCTGAAGATGTGGTGCTAGCCGAACGATGGCGGCAGCAATACTTTACCGACTTAGTGCGCGAGGATGTGCTGGAGTTTTCCCGCATCCAGGAGATAAAGGCGATGCGTTTATTGGTGGAATTACTGCGCAAGCGGGTGGGTTCGCCGCTGTCGATCGCTTCCCTTGCGCGAGATCTTCAAGTCGCGCCGAACACCGTGGCGAGATATATCGACATTCTTGAAGCATTGTATGTCATCTTTTTAGTACGACCATTCCATCGCAATGTAGCACGGGCGATATTGAAAGAACCCAAGGTGTATTTTTTTGATTCAGCTTATGTGCTCGGCGATGAGGGTATAAAATGGGAGAATGCTTGTGCGGCTATGTTGCTCAAACATGTGCACTTCGAGCAAGATATTGTCGGTAAATCGACCAGCTTACATTATTTGAGGACCAAAGAAGGGGCAGAAGTTGATTTTGTGCTCTGCGAGAACAACACGCCTGTGCGGTTGATTGAAAGTAAACACGCGGATAACCATCCAGCACCGTCACTTATTAAGTTCGCGAAACTTTTTCCTGAGGCTGAGTCTATTCAGTTAGTACGCGAGTTACGCCAGGAAGAATATCGCCGTCCCGTTGCTATCGTTAAAGCAGCTGAATGGTTGGCGGAGCTTTCTGCCTGATTTATCTTTATTTCAAGTTGGTGGTTCATAAGAACTCAGTTGATAGGCTGAGAATTTTTACCAACTAAGTTTTCTGCTTCAGCGAAGGAGACGTCTTCATAAAGGGCTTCGATGGGTGTCGTGAAGTTTATGCTATTGAATTCGACATCCTCATTTTTCCCAAACGGATATAACACCCAGTGGTCGCTGGAATCACGGCGGAAGCAGTCGATACTCAATGTATTGGGGTCGATAATAATATATTCTTGCAAACTAGAAAGCTGGCGGTACATGGCAAATTTATGGCCCCGATCAAAGGCCGATGTGGAATCGGAAAGTACCTCAGTAATAAGGCTTGGGTGGCGTTTAAAATATTCGTTTTTACTATCCTTTGGCTCACAGGTCACAAAGACATCCGGATAAAAATAGGCGTTGGCTGAGTCAACGCTGACTTTCATATCAGCCATGTATACACGGCAGGGGCCTCCACGCACATGGTTGCGTAACAGAGTGAATAGATTGCCTGCTATAGTCACATGGGCGTCTTTCGCGCCCACCATGGCGAAAACTTCACCGTTAATATATTCATGCTTGATTTCGTTATCTTTTTCCTCTGCCAAGTAGGTTTCGGGGGACAAGGTCTGCGAGGTTTTGGGTGTAGGCATGATTTTCAATGACCGGTTGTGAAAGTACTGGTCAATAGTTTAGCGTCTATGATAGCTTGGGTGCAAATGTTCTGGGTCATTCGAGAAATTAGCCTGCATTCTTTTTCGTTCTCATCAAGTGCGGAATTGATTACTTTCTGGTGGATAAGCGCAGCGCATCCACTAAGAACTCGAGAAACTTAAAACCAAATGTCGAAAATTAAGATTATCATGGATCACAGAGAAGGGCAGAGTGGTATGTATCAAGCCCTTCAGTCATTTGATGATATTTTTCTGAGCATCGAGCATCTCCCAATAGGTGATTACAAAGTAAATGAGCACTTGCTGTTTGAACGCAAAACTTTTAGGGATTTTGCTGCGTCGATTAAGGATGGTCGTTTGTTTCGTCAGGCTTGTAAACTAGCACTCGTTCCTCAGCGCGGTATTATTATTCTCGAAGGTGTTTCGCAAGATCTAAAGAGAATAGGTGTTAAACGCGAAGCAATGCAAGGGGCGTTAATTACCGTGAGTTTATATCTGGGTATCCCTGTATTACGAGCTAAAGATTGTGATGAAACAGCGCGACTTATGCGCTATGCTGCTTTGCAAGGTTGTCACTTTGCAACAGGTACATTTCCTCGTAAATCCTCACGTCCCAAAGGTAAAAAACGCATGCAACTACATATTCTTCAAGGCTTGCCGGGTGTCGGCCCTGTGCGGGCCAAACAATTATTAGAAAATTTTGGTAGTGTAGAGGCCGTATTTTTGGCGCATCAGGATAATATTGCGAATGTGGATGGCATTGGTGAGAACACCGCGAAAAAAATACGCTGGGTTGTTAGCGAAAAATCAGCGCGATATATAATTACATAAAACGGAGAAAATTGTGAATTTCAAAGGAATAATCCTCGCCGGTGGATCCGGTACTCGTTTACATCCATTGACGCTTTCCGTGAGCAAACAGTTGATGCCGGTTTATGACAAGCCCATGATTTATTATCCAATAGCTACGCATATGTTATCGGGCATTCGGGATATTTTGATTATTACTACACCACAAGATTGTTCATTATTTCAAAATTTATTAGGGGATGGTTCTCAATGGGGCTTGCATATTAACTACGCACTCCAGCCTGCCCCCGAAGGTTTGGCACAAGCCTTTATCATTGGTGAACAATTTATCGGGAACGCTTCGGTGAGCCTGGTTCTCGGGGATAATATCTTCTACGGACATGGTCTTGCGGGTATCTTAAAAAATGCTGCGGATCGAGAATCTGGCGCGACGGTATTCGGTTATTATGTGCGTGATCCCGAACGTTATGGTGTTGTTACTTTTGATCAACAAGGTAAGGCGATTGATCTTGAAGAGAAGCCTAAAAAACCTAAATCCAATTATGCGGTAACCGGGCTTTATTTTTATGATAATGATGTTGTGGATATCGCAAAAAATATCAAACCTTCGCACCGGGATGAGCTTGAAATTACCGATGTGAATAAAGTTTATCTCGAACGAGAGCAACTCAATGTTGAGCAGCTCGGGCGCGGAACCGCGTGGTTGGATACCGGCACTCATGATTCCCTACTCGATGCGGCGAACTATATTCATGTCATGGAAAAAAGACAAGGTTTAAAAATATCATGTCCCGAAGAAATTGCGTATCGCATGGGGTATATTTCAGCAGATCAATTAGAAACCTTGGCGCAACCGTTGATAAAAAACGGCTATGGGCAGTATTTATTAAATATTCTTAAACAGGAGTTCTAGATGGATGTTGTTAAAACCCCATTACCGGGGGTACTGGTGTTTAAGCCCAAGGTATTTTCTGATCAACGTGGATTTTTTACCGAGACTTATCATTTTGAACGTTATTCCAATTTGGGAGTGGTGTTGCCGTTTGTGCAAGATAACCATTCGCGTTCTACAAAAGGTGTGTTACGCGGGTTGCATTATCAGTTAAAATATCCACAAGGAAAACTGGTACGTGTCGCGCGTGGGGAAGTGCTCGATGTCGTGCTGGATATTCGTAAGGGTTCGTCCACATTTGGCCAATCTTATAGCCATAGATTGAATGATCAAAATCATCATCAATTGTATGCGCCTCCTGGCGTAGCTCACGGCTTTTGTGTGCTTTCCGATGTGGCAGATTTCGTTTACAAATGTACCGATTATTACCACCCAGAATCAGAGAAAGGCATTGCGTGGGATGACCCGAGTATTGACATCGATTGGCCAAACATGGATTTTATTATTTCAGACAAAGATCGCCTGAATCCATTGCTTAAAGATGTTTTTGAAAAGGATTTACCGGTTTATCGAGGTGATGAATGAAAATATTAATTTTTGGCGGAGCCGGGCAACTCGGATCCGATTTTCAACGAATTGCTCTATCGGAAGGCATTGATGTCATTAGTTGTGATTTACCCGAGGTCGATATCACGTCTGAGTCGCAAGTGATTCAGACGATAAAGCACCATGCGCCCGATATAGTGATTAATGCGGCGGCGTATACTGCCGTCGATAAAGCGGAGCAAGAAGTGGATGTCGCTTTTTCAGTAAATCAGCATGGTGCCAAAAACTGCGCGCTTGCATGCGATCAATGCCACATACCCCTCATCCATATTTCTACTGATTATGTATTCGACGGAACTCAAACCGAAGCCTATGTGGAATCAGATCAAGTCGCACCATTAGGTGTTTATGGACAAAGTAAATGGCAGGGCGAGCTTGCAGTGAGTGAACATTTAAGCCCGCATATTATTATACGCATTAGCTGGGTATTTGGTTTTCACGGACAAAACTTTGTCAAAACCATGCAGCGACTGGCGCGGGAACGCGAGGTATTAAAGGTGGTGGGTGATCAATTTGGTTGCCCGACGCCGACACGCGTACTAAGTTTTGCCTTAATTAAAATAGCCAAAGCTTGTTTGAAAAATAATGGCCCATGGGGAACTTACCATTACTGCGGTGCGCCGCAAACCAACTGGTATGAATTTGCAACCGCCGTTATAGAAGAAACCCGTCAATACGAAACCTTAAAAGTGCTACAAATTAAATCTATCAATACCGAAGCATATCCCACGCCCGCAAAGCGTCCGGTTAACTCAAGTTTGAATTGTTCCAAAATCGCCAAAGATTATGGAATTAAACCGGCTGAGTGGCGAGCAGAATTAAAACAAGTGGTACAGGAGTTATGTCATCAATGAGTTTCCAAGCAAAGAATATTTTATTAACCGGTGGTGCAGGATTTATCGGTTGTAACCATGTGCGTTTGTTATTAGAAAAAAATCCAGATATTAGAATAGTCAATTTAGACTCATTGAGTTATGCGGGCACAAAAAATAATTTAGACGATCTTGCGGATATTTCCCGTCACCAGTTTGTGCAAGGTGATATTTGTGATCGCGAATTGGTAAGCAAACTATTGCATGAAAATACGATTGATACCATCATCCACTTTGCGGCAGAAAGTCACGTGGATCGATCGATTTCTGGGCCTGAAGTTTTTATTCAATCGAATGTAATGGGCACGTTTGCCTTACTTGAGGCAGCAAGAAAATACTGGTTGGAAGAAAAAAAATTGACGAATACGCAGTGTCGTTTTCATCATATCTCTACCGATGAGGTTTATGGCAGCTTAGATAAAAACCAAGCCGCATTCACCGAAGCCACTGCTTATGCGCCTAATTCTCCGTATTCCGCGAGCAAAGCCGGAGCAGACCATCTGGTTCGGGCTTATTTCCATACCTATGGTTTACCAGTGACCACTACGAATTGCTCTAATAACTACGGGCCGTATCAACACCGCGAAAAGTTTATCCCGACCATTATTCGTTCGTGTCTCAAAGAACAAGCCATCCCGATTTACGGAGACGGTAGCAATATACGTGATTGGCTCTATGTAGAAGACCATTGCACCGGTATTGATGCGGTGATTCGTCACGGGCAGCTCGGTGAAACCTATAACATCGGTGGCTGTAATGAGTGGACTAATATCGATATCGTCAAGGAAATTTGTCATATTTTGGATGACATCAAACCGAGAGCAGCAGGGAAGTATACAGATTTGATGTCTTTCGTCACCGATAGGCCCGGACATGACTGGCGTTATGCGATCGATAATTCCAAAATTGACAATGAGCTACACTGGCAACCGAGTGTGACTTTCGAACAAGGCATACGCAAGACGATTGCGTGGTATTTACATGAAGCCTAGAATTATCGGAGGTACTTGATATATTAGCTAAACGACTGGAGCAGGGGAGCCGCGAAGAGTTGGACAATCGTGCTTGATTTCGTTACCTTTTTTCCACTACAAATAGGCTTCGGGGGCCAATATTTGCGAGATCTTGGATTCAGGCATAAAGGTTGAAATGTGCTGCGGACTATTGAGAAGCGAGCATTTTTTTAACTAACGGTTTCTGATATGACATAATACCACCTAGATTGCGCAACCGTACCAAATCCAAAATTAAGCGATGTGTTAAATGGTAAAAAATATGACAGATCCCGCACAACGAAACGCAACCTATGAAGATCTTTTAGAGGTGCCTGATCATCTTGTAGCTGAGATTATTGGTAGTCGGTTGATTACTCATCCACGACCCGCACCACGGCACGCACAGGCGAGTTCCTCATTAGGGGATGAGTTGGTCAGTCCGTTTGGAAAAGGACGCGGAGGGCCTGGTGGTTGGTGGATACTTGATGAGCCTGAGTTACATTTAGCAGCTGATGTTTTGGTCCCCGATTTAGCGGGTTGGCGACGTGAACGCTTGCCTTCTTTGCCCGAAACGGCTTGGTTTGAGCTCGCACCCGATTGGATTTGTGAAGTTTTATCTCCGAGCACAGCACGTATAGATAGGGTGGAGAAATTGCCTCTTTATGCCAATGCGGGTGTTGGGCATATCTGGTTAATAGATCCCAATATTCGTACCTTGGAAGTGTATGAGAATCAAAATGGAAAATGGCTATTGTTGAATGCCTTTGAAAACGGAGAGCATGTTCGTGCTGTCCCTTTTGATGCCATCGAAATTGAGTTGTCTGTATTATGGGTAGACTAGGGTCTATGATGGCTTGGGTACAAACTCTCTAAACCTCTCTCAGTTCCCCGTTAAGTAAGGGGGCATGGGAAAGGCTTGCGTCATTTCCGGCACATTTGAAAACGTGGCAAAGACATTTCCTGTCGCCTGAATTTCTGCTATGGCTTGATTATTTTATCAGTATGAAGCATCTAAAAAATCTTAAATATATAAAAACCTGGTTTGCCTTGGGTTTGCTCTGGGTGCTGATAGTCATCGCAGTCTCTTTATACCCGCGGCCGCCGGATTTATCTTCTATTCGTTTTGGTGATAAAATAGTTCATAGCTTGAGCTATTTTTTGCTTATGTTTTGGTTCTTGCAAATTATTAAAGTGCAAGCCGAAATATTCATGGTCTTGATGTTAATAAGCGTCGGTATAATGATCGAAATACTACAGGGCTTAAGTGGTTATCGCACTTTTGATATCTATGACATGCTGGCGAATTCCTTCGGGGTAATACTGGCTTGGCCATTAAAAAATACATCGCTGGTGGATTTAATAGACAAACTTGAGTCTCAAATGATGAGAGTTGCTTGATGTTTGCAATGGCGGGTAAATCGATAAGCTTATGAAATAATTAATATTTATATTTAATAGCTAGGCCTCAAACGCAGAAGTAAGAAACACGGTTAAGCGAGAGAACGAAAGGGAATAAAAAATTAAAGACATAATATGTCAAATAGTTATTGACATATTATGTCTTTCGTCTATTATATCGACTATCTACAAACAAGGGAGTACTTAATGACCGTACAATTAGATACGATTTTGCAAAAACTGAACGAGCTTGATCTAGAAGGTGCGCACGGTATCTCTTTTTCATCAAGAGTACTCGGTGGTGAGACCCCGGTTGCTGAAGTATTGGTCGAAGGCAGAGAAGAAATACCGTTATATATTACGATCACCGATACCCAGTTATTGTGTATTTGTTATATCGCATCAGAAAGTGAGATTAACCCCGACAAACGTTGTGAAATGATGCAAACCATGTTGGAAGTCAATGTGCCTATGCCGCTCTCATCGTTTGCCAAAATTAATGACAGGTATGCCATTTTCGGCGCGCTATCGCTGACGTCCTCGGCGGAAGATATTGCGTTAGAGCTGGCTTATTTGAGCGATAACTCGCTTGATGCGATTGAAGCATTGGATGAGTTTTTGGCTTAAACCCTCGGTTAGCTAAAAAAAATACAGAATTTCGGAGAACTAAAGACATGAGTATATTTGGAAAAATTATTACCGCTGTAAAAGGTGGTGCACGTGAAGCAGGTGAAGCCATCGTCGATGCCAATGGTATTCGCATTTTTGAACAAGAAATACATGAAGCCAAAGCCCAAATCGGCAAAGCCAAGCAAAATCTCACCAAGGTAATGGCTGAAAAAATGAAATGTGATCGTCAAATTACCCAGCTGTCTGATGAAAGCAAAAAATATGAAGAGCATGCCTTAGCTGCATTAAACAAAGGCAATGAAGCACTCGCTATCGAAGTATCGGAAAAAATTGCGGGTCTGGAACATGAGTTAAGCATTCAGACAAATGCGCGAACAACGTTTGCGACCCAGATCGATCAACTGAAAGCAATGATTCGCAAAGCCGAAGAAAAAATTCGTTCCCATGAGCGTGAACTAGCCATGATTAAAACCACAGAAAATGTGCAACGTGCTACGCAATCAATCAGTAATGATTACAGTGGGGGTTTGTCAAAAATGGTGAATGCGCGTGGTTCGTTAGAGCGTATTAAAGCAAAACAACAAGCCCGTGCAGACCAAATGAAGGCACAAGACGAGTTGAATGATGACATGGGTAATTCCTCTCTCGATGCAAAGTTAAAAGCTGCAGGCATTGGTGAGACCAATTCTGCCGCTTCAGATGTATTAAGTAAGCTCAGAGCAAAAGCAGGCAAGTAGTCGAATAATTCTAAGGAGCATATAGTGAGCTTTTTTAATAAATGGCTAGGTTCGGGTGATAAAAAAGAGGGGCCGCGCAAGCTTGAGTCGCCTAAAGATCTCGCGATAGGGGATATTGTTTCCTTTAAACTATATGCTCCGCCTGCTTTATGCGCGAAACCCTTTGAAGTTTCTGAGGTGAATACCTATGATTTTGAAGATGGCATCAAGGCTGAGCTGATTTTAAAAGCAGCTGATGGCACCCTTGTTTTTCTATCCTATGAGAGCGATGATGGGGTAGAGTCGCTTTGTTTATCCCAAAAAATTAATCGTAGTGCCGTGGAAATGCTGTTTGATCTTGCTGAGTTTAGTGAAATTCTAGATAACGAACAGGGTGTTGTTTCGTTGAATTTACGCTGTACTGAAGCGGAATTACCGGATCAATTGCAACATTTGCAAGGTTTTCTTGCGGCGACTTATCATCGCGAAAGCTTTTCTGAGCGCGGCTATTTCCACAAAGGGGATTTCCGCCTAACGGGAATTCCAGATTTTGCTGAAGGGGAAGAGCTCGATTATTACAGTGTGGTGAGCGCCGATGAAAAACATGAAGTTGAAATCGAAGTATGGGATGATGATACCGATGTGAGTATCACCTTGGTGACAGATACTCAACTGATTGAAGAAATGTGGCCCGCGAATGGCTGAAAACAAAAAAAATAGCCTCAGCGAAAAATGGCCTAAAGAACGCAAGAGCATGCGTGCTACCCAGGTTGCATTTGATGCCAACGAGTGCATGGATAACTGTATTAGAAAAACGGCTTATGAGCGCGGCATGAGTGCATCCGATGTGATTCGTGAAATCATCGGCCTCAATGTTAATAAAGCGATTAAACGTAAACGCTTGACGGTTAGCTTGAGCGAGGATGATTATGAATTATTGGCAAAAAAATATGCTTTGAAACGGGTCAATAAATCCTTGGTGAAACAACTTGTATATGAAGAGTTACGTGATTATGCAGAGACAAATGTGCCTTAGGGCATGTCGTCAATTAATATGAGTTTGAAAAAATGCCATGCAGTGCCACCTAGGAGCACCTACTTCTGGTGCCTGGTTCCACAGCACGTTCATAACACGCCCTAATGTTATCCCATTTTCTGTTTCAAAAAAGACATCATAAAAAAGCAATATATTTGCAACAATGGGATATCTCCCAATCATTAAAACGATCATTGTTGTTATTTAGTTTTTTCATTACCGCTCACGTATTGGTGATGACCCAATTTGAGAATTTATCAATGGGTGATTCCATTTGGTATTCTCTTACTGCGGTTACTACCGTTGGCTTTGGTGATATTACCGCGCAAACTCTAGTTGGCAGAGCGGCGACGGTTGTGTTTCTTTATTTTGGTGGCATATTTGTATTGGCTAACCTGGGCGCCGAATATTTTGATAGTCGATCGGTGCGTCGAGATCGACAGCTAAAGGGTTTATGGGAGTGGGAACTAATGCAGCATATTGTGATTATCAATACACCGAATAAAAATGGTACCGAGTATTTTACGCGTTTAATCAGCCAAATACGCGCGCATGAAAAATATCGTGATGTTCCTATTCAAATAATGACTAAAAAGTATCCTAATGGCTTACCGCCTGAGTTACGGGAATTGGGCGTTGTGCATTATCACGGAGATCCTGCTAACGAAGCGAGCTATACCGGGGTAAATATCAAGCAAGCCGGGGCGGTTATGGTGCTTGCGCGGGATGAATACGATGAAAAATCAGATGCGGCCACCTTTGATACGCTTTATCGTTTAAATGAGTATGGTGTATGTGACATACCGGTTATTGCGGAGTGTTTGAATGATAGAAATCGTGTGCGTTTTCAAAAAGTAGGTGCACAAATCGTGGTGCGTCCTATTCGTGCCTATCCCGAGCTTCTTATTCGCGCGTTGGTAGCGCCAGGTTCTGAGGTATTACTGGAGAATCTGTTTACCCACGATGGCGATCACTTACGCCGTTACGATGTGACCATGGAAAGCATCTCCTGGTTAAACGTAGTGACTTCATTAGTCAAAGCCGGTTTCGGGACTCCGCTTGCTTTTATTCAAAACGATGGCACACTGATAACTAATGCGCCACCTGAAGAGAATGTTTCAGCCAAGGCTTTGTTATTATTAGTCCGCGCAGAGCGCCCACCCAGTCTACAACAAATATCTGAGGCAATTGGTGTTTAAAGTATTTGCTGCACTTTGGGGCAAATACGTGGTAAAAAGTAGCGTAAGCTCGTTGCCATGAGAGGCAGGAATAAATGTTTCAGGCCATAAAACCATTTTTAACGAGGGATTATACTACATTGAGTCCGCGTCTAATTGATATTTCTCGCTTGCGTCGAATTTTACTCTTGTTGCTAACAATCGTGTTGTTGTCAGCATGTGGTCCAAATTATGACGCCATCTTAAAACAACAGTTGGAAACCGCCAAATCCCAATTGGACTCGCGTGAGACCGATTTAAGTAATGGTTCGATGTTGAATGCAGAAATACTTAAATCCTATGTGAGTCGCATGCGTGAAATACGGCCTGATATGTCGGCCGCCATCAATATACTGGGTAAAGAAGCCACCACAACGGGACGTTTATATTCTGATCTTACAGAGCGCTATAACAAAATAAAAAGTTCAAGCAAAGATGCTGAAAAGTTGATACCGGAAGTTGATTCACTGATTAAAGCCAGCAGTTATGATTTTTTTAATGATTCCTTAGTGGATCCACTGAATGTATTAGCCGATTTATCCGAAAAAAAATTACCGCGTATCGCGGTCATGTCGAAAGAACGTGAAGCGGAATATAATGCGGCAAAGAGTTATGGTACGGGGGAACAACTCGTGGGTAATCCGACTTACGGGAGTTGGCAAGGTTCTGGAGGCACCAGCTTTTGGCAGTGGTATGGTATGTATGCCATGTTTTCCAATCTCATGGGCGGTGGCCGAATTGGTTATAATGATTGGAACCGAAATCGACCCTATAGTAACTACCAAGATCGCATCGTTGATCGTTATGATTATGGGTATAAGCGTGATAAACAATCCACCTACCGCAAATCTTCCAAATACAAATCGACAAGTGGTAGAAAAACCAGCAGCTTTTCTAGGGGCGGTGGTGTCGCTAAAGCAAAACCTCGCACTGCTTCATCTAGTAGCCGGATGTCATCGAGTAATTATTCCGGGAATTTACGCAAGAGCAGTTCCTATTCAGGTGGGTTTCGTGGTGGTAAATAGCGCATTCGACGGAGATATTAATGGAAATTTTTGAATTAGATAACGCGGATCGCTACGAATATTACATCGTGGTGGTTGATATTATAGCCGTTGCGATTTCTCTATTATTGCTTAGAAAATACCGCGGCATTGTCGCAGATGTTGATTTTATAAAAGAACTCACTAATAAAGATAATTATGCGTTTGGTATTTCGAGTGCTGGAGCGTTGTTGGCGTTAGCGATAATGATGACAGGTGTTGTATCGGGAAGTCCGAGTCATTCTATTTTTTACGAGTTTTTTATTGTGTTGTCTTATGGTGTGGTTGGTATTTTTCTGATGATTGCGACCAGAAAAATATTTGATAAATTCGTACTCAAACGGATTTCAATAAAGGATGAAATACATAAAGGTAATATCGCGGTAGGCATCATTGATGCGGCGAATATGGTGGCTACCGCGATTGTGGTAAAAGCAGTCATGTTATGGGTAGATACTGAATCATTTCTGGGATTATTCATTGTGATCGCTGGGTTTTTTATCTCTCAATTATTACTCATTTTGGTGACAATTTACCGCAGTCAAGTTTATGCAAGACGGCATAATGGTGCTTCGCTACAAGCCGCGTTCCAAGAAGGAAAACAAGCCCTTGCTATTCGCTATCTAGGACATAAAATAGGTGTTGCTTTGGCTATTATGGCCGCTTCAGGGATTATCGAATACGAGGAATATTACGTGTTACCCGGCCTTGGCGGGTGGTTTGTAGCGGCACTAGGCATGACGGTTCTCGTATCATTACTTGCCATCGCAGCGCGTCACGTGGTGTTGCCTAATGTTGATGTTAAAGAGGAAGTGGATGAGCAAGATAATATTGGCGTCGCGATGATCGAAGCGGTTATTTATATTGCCATGGGTGTCGTACTTGCTGCTTTATTAGGTACACCTACTGTTTAACCTAGAATCTGCCGTTGGACGGTATGCAGACGACTGCATGGATGCAGGAGGCAGGAGGCAGAACACCAAAAGCAGGCGCTCTTAGGCGACGCATGGAGCAGTTGTCGAGTGCGCTTATAAGTGTGCTATTCATGGCGTAGCGCCCTCATCCTCTGAGTGAACTCGACAAACAAGCTCATTCGTTTTTTAATCAGCCGCTTAACGATGCCTCAT
>CAZWUO010000088.1:0-13351 GCA_964636675.1 uncultured Ectothiorhodospiraceae bacterium | reverse complement strand
TGAAAGGAATATGACGTACACTAAAAACCTAAATCTATAACGCCACGGGTATATAATAACGGTAAAGGGATTATGAGCATGTCAAAAAAAGATAATATTTCTTCTTGTACGATACCCCCTCCTGCACATCCTGATAAACGGCGAGAGCCGTTGCCATGGCATACGCCAAAAGTATTGCAAGATGATCCACAGGCACTGGCGCGGATTGAGACCATCATAGCCAGCCCGGGTTATCGTCAGGCCGATCGGGATGTAGATTTTCTGAATCAGGATGAAGTGCGGGGCGTTCGGCTGGAGATTGATTACCTCAAGCCTGAGCTGCTGTTGCAACGGCATGGCGTATGTCACACCATTGTGGTATTTGGCAGTACGCGTTTGCAAGAGCCTGAGGCCGCACGGCGCAAGGTGGAAGCTTCAAAACAAGCCTTGGTGGCTGATCCAGCAAATAAAAAGTTGCAACAGCGTTTTGATGTCGCTCGTTCTATCCTTGAAAAAAGTCGATATTATGCAGAGGCACGGGCATTCGGTCGAATGGTAGCAAAATCTGGCAAAGGGCCGAATGATTGCCATGTGACGTTGATGACAGGCGGTGGCCCAGGGATTATGGAGGCCGCTAATCGTGGGGCTTTTGATGTGAATGGTAAATCGATCGGCCTTAATATTATGCTGCCGCATGAGCAGTATCCCAACCCCTATATCACGCCAGATCTCTGTTTTCGTTTCCACTATTTTGCCATGCGAAAATTGCACTTTCTTAAGCGTGCCAAGGCCTTGGTGGCCTTTCCAGGCGGGTACGGTACTTTGGATGAGTTATTTGAAACGTTAACCTTGATCCAGACCCGTAGTATCACACCGCTCCCGGTGATTTTGGTGGGAGAATCTTTTTGGCGTCAGGCCATCAATGTGGATTTTTTGGTGTCAGAAGGTGTTATTGATGCTGAAGATCGCGAGCTGTTTTGGTACGCAGAAACGGCCGCGGAGATCTGGCAAGGAATTCAGGAATGGCATCAAGCCAGTGGTACGCCATTATTGAATAACCAGTGCGGAGTAGATATATAAAAATCTTTTGACATAAGGGAATAGGGCTATGGTGGCTCAGTCAACGGCAGAGATTAACGTTCCAACCCAAGGGCTCACTTCAGAGCAGGTGGAAGAGCGACTGCAACAGTATGGCCCCAATGCCTTGCAGGAAAAAAAACGCTCGCTTCTGCTGCGTTTATTAGGTTATTTCTGGGGGCCTATTCCGTGGATGATCGAGGCAGCCGCTATTCTTTCTGCGCTGGTTCAGCATTGGCCCGACTTCTGGATCATCACAGGGTTATTGGTCTTCAATGCTGGCATTGGCTTCTGGCAGGAATTCACCGCAGGCAATGCCGTGGAGGCGTTGAAAAAACAGTTGGCACTCAGAGCGAGAGCGCTGCGTGATGGAACGTGGCAAGAGATCGACGCCAAAAGATTGGTTCCAGGCGATGTCATCCGAATTCGCTTGGGAGATGTGATTCCGGCCGATGTGGTATTGACTGAAGGGGATTATCTCAATGTCGATCAGTCTGCTTTGACCGGTGAATCCCTGCCCGTGAGCAAGCAAATCGGGGACACCGCCTACTCGGGCACGGTTGTGAAACAGGGAGAAGTTGTCGCCGAAGTGAGAGCGACCGGTGGCCAGACTCAGTTTGGCAAAACCGCCAGCTTGGTTGCACAAGCCACCACGGTCTCTCATTTTCAACAAGCCGTGCTAACGATCGGGAATTATCTGATCTACGTCAGTTTGGTGCTGGTGGTGATTTTGGTGTTGGTGCAGTTGCAGCGCAATGCACCGTGGCTGGAGCTGGTACAGTTTGCGCTGATTTTAACCGTTGCCTCCATTCCCGTGGCGATGCCTGCGGTACTCTCTATGACGATGGCCGTGGGGGCAGTGGCACTCTCTAAACTCAAGGCCATTGTGACTCGACTGGAATCCATTGAAGAGATGGCCAGCATGGACCTGCTGTGTTCAGACAAGACCGGCACACTCACGCAAAATCGCCTGACGCTGGGCAACGTCGAGGTGTTTCACGCCGCGGATGAGCAGGCCGTATTGTTGACGGCATCACTGGCTTCCAGAGCAGAGAATCAAGATGCCATCGATCAGGCGGTGCTCGAAGGGTTGCACAACCAAGCGCTGCTGCAATCTTACCAACAGAGTCGCTATGTGCCTTTCGATCCGGTGCATAAGCGCACCGAAGCGACCATCGTCGATGGGCAAGGAATAACCTTTCACGTAACCAAGGGTGCTCCCCAAATAATCATACAGATGTCTGATCTGAGCGATGAGGCAACTCAGCGAGCACAGCAGATTGTGAATGCTTTTGCTGCGCAGGGTTATCGTGCTCTGGCTGTAGCGCGTAAGGCGCATGGGGCAGAGTCGTGGCAATTTTTAGGTATTCTTTCATTGTTTGATCCGCCTCGGGAGGATTCAGCGGCGACGATCGCCAGCGCCCAAGCTTATGGCGTGAGTATGAAAATGTTGACCGGAGATAATCAGGCCATTGCCAAGCAAATTTCCGGCAAGCTTGGTCTGGGGACAAATATTTTGCCCGCCAGCACTCTCTCTCTGGATGCAGACGGTCGTCGAGATGATAGTGATGGTGAACGTATAGAGAAGACGGACGGCTTTTCTGAAGTTTTCCCTGAGCATAAGTTCGGTATCGTCAAACGGCTTCAAGCGCGTAACCATATTATTGGAATGACCGGTGATGGTGTCAACGATGCGCCCGCTCTGAAACAGGCGGATGTGGGCATTGCGGTTAGTGGTGCAACGGATGCTGCGCGGGCGGCGGCGGATCTGGTGCTCACCGCTCCAGGATTGTCGGTGATCATTAACGCCATTGAAGAAGCGCGGCGTATTTTTGAACGCATGAACGCCTACGCCATTTACCGCATTTGTGAAACGATCCGCATCATGCTCTTTGTGGTATTGACGATGATATTTTTCGACTTCTACCCTATCACCGCGATTATGATCATCTTGCTGGCTTTTCTCAACGATGTTCCCATCATGTCGATCGCTTATGATCATACCAAACTGGAGAAAAAACCGGTTCGCTGGAATATGAGTCAAGTCATTACGGTGGCGACCGTCATGGGGCTTGTTGGTGTGATAGGTAGTTTTGGCATGTTGCTGATTGCTATGGATTGGCTGCAGCTCAATGTGGCACAGATTCAAACTTATATCTTTTTGAAAATGGCAGTGGCAGGCCATTTAGTGCTGTTTGTTGCGCGCACCAAAGACTATTTTTGGAAACAGCCGTGGCCTGCGCCCATCATGATCTGGTCAGCACTGATCACCAAGCTGGCGGCCACGCTTCTGGCGGCTTACGGCTTTGGTTTTATGCTGCCCATCACTTGGCCAGAGATTGCGCTGATCTGGGCTTACTCTATCGGTTCAGCGCTGTTGACGGATGCGGTCAAGGTTCAAGTGTATCGGCGTTTGCAGTGGCGCTCAGTCTTCTCCAATGCGCGTTCTAACAGGGAGAAATAACCATTTTTTTTGCGCAGGGAATGATTAGGGTCTGTTACAAAAAAAGAGCAGATAAAAATGTCAAATGATCAACCAACGGCGCCATCTTGGCACAGCAAAAGCGTAACGTCGATCCTGAAATCCCTGGCAACCACCACCAATGGTCTGACAACAGAGGAGGCGAGACAGCGGTTTGCCAAACACGGGCCAAACCGCTTGCCAGAAGCAAAAACACGTAGCGGGTTGCGGCGTCTCCTCGCGCAATTTCACAACGTCCTGATCTATGTATTGATGGCTGCGGGCGGGGTCACGGCGATGTTGGGCCACTGGCTGGATGCCAGTGTGATTTTTGGCGTGGTATTGCTCAATGCTCTGATCGGCATGGTGCAGGAGGGCAAGGCGGAAGATGCGTTAAAGGCGATACGGCAGATGCTCTCTGCCAATGCAATGGTGATTCGTGATGGTCATCAGCTAAGCATTGCGGCGTCAGCCTTGGTGCCGGGGGATATCGTCGTGTTGCAGTTGGGCGATAAAGTACCGGCGGATCTGCGTCTGCTACAGGCCAAGGGCTTGCAGATTCAGGAGTCAGCACTGACCGGTGAGTCGCTGGCGGTGGAGAAGCACACCGATCCGGTTGCGGCAGACAACATTATCGGTGATCGTTGTTGCATGGCCTTTTCAAGCACCTTGGTGACCCACGGCCAGGGACGAGGCGTAGTGGTAGCCACGGGTGAAGAGACCGAGATTGGCCTTATCAGCAAGTTGGTGTCTGAGGTGGTTCCCGTCACCACACCGCTGCTGCGTCAGATGGCGCAGTTTGCGCGCTGGCTGACGCTGGCCATCATTACCATTGCAGCTATCACCTTCGTGTTTGGTGTGTTGTTGCGTGATTATCTTCCTGCCGAGATGTTTCTTGCCGCCGTTAGTCTGGCGGTCGCCGCCATTCCCGAAGGCCTGCCGGCCATTATGACCATCACCCTGGCCATCGGCGTACAACGTATGGCGCAGCGCAACGCCATCATTCGTCGTTTGCCTGCGGTTGAAACCCTGGGTGCAGTGAATGTGATCTGCACCGATAAAACCGGCACCCTAACGCGCAACGAGATGACTGTGCGCACCATTGTCACCGCTGCTGAGCAATTTGATTTGCAAGGCACGGGCTACGATCCTCACGGTGCCATATCACCGGCCAACAACGCACAGCAAGCCGTTTTGCTAACGCTGGTCAGCGCCGCCGTGCTGTGCAACGACGCATCCCTGCAACAGTGTGCTGATGAATGGATCGTCCACGGTGATCCGATGGAAGGGGCGTTGCTGGTCGCTGGCATAAAGGCTGGACTCGATATTGATGAGCAGGCCAAACGGTATCCACGTACCGACCTTATTCCCTTTGAATCGGAACACCGTTTTATGGCAACACTGCATCACAGCCATGGCGGTGATGCTTTTATTTTTATCAAAGGTGCGCCCGAGCGTTTATTGCAGATGTGCGCGCGACAGCGAACCAGCAAGGGTGATGAACCCCTGGATCGTGAATACTGGTCAACCCAGATCGAAGTGCTGGCACAACAAGGTCAACGTGTACTGGCCATTGCTGTCAAACCCGTGGCCTATGCACAGATGGAGCTGAGCTTTAGCGATGTAGAAAATGGCCTGATTATGCTTGGCATGTTTGGCCTGATTGACCCGCCGCGTGAAGCGGCGGTTGAAGCTGTGCAGCGCTGCGCCAACGCGGGTATTCGGGTGAAGATGATTACCGGTGACCACGGTAGCACCGCGCTCGCTATTGCTCGGCAGCTCAAGCTGATCAACAGCGATGAGGTACTCATCGGCGAAACAATAGATCAGATGACTGAGGCGCAACTGCGCCAGCGGGTGGTGGATGTTGATGTTTATGCGCGGGTCAATCCCGAACACAAATTGCGCCTGGTTAGGTTGTTACAAGAACGCGGTTTGATCGTAGCGATGACGGGGGATGGAGTAAACGATGCCCCGGCATTGAAGCGTGCCGATGTCGGTACCGCCATGGGTCGCAATGGCACGGAGGTGGCTAAAGAGGCGGCTGAAATGGTGTTGGCGGATGATAATTTTTCCTCCATCGCCTACGCGGTAGAAGAGGGTCGCACCGTCTATGACAACCTGAAAAAAGCGATTCTCTTTATTCTGCCAACCAACGGTGGCGAAGCGTTGATTATTCTTGCTGCCATTGTATTGGGTTTTCAGCAACTGCCACTTACGCCGGTACAGATACTCTGGGTGAATATGGTCACGGCGGTTACCCTAGCACTCTCATTGGCTTTTGAGCCACCCGAGCAAGATGTGATGTCTCGCCCACCCCGTGATGCCAGCAAACCGATACTCACCCCCCACCTGTTATGGCGTGTGTTGTTTGTCTCGATCATTTTGCTGAGCGGCACCTTTGGACTTTTTGTCTGGGATCTGGCGCAAGGTGCGACGATTGAACATGCGCGCACGGTGGCGGTGAATACCCTGGTGATGTTTGAGATTTTTTATCTCTTTAATTCGCGTTATATCACCGCTTCAATATTTAGCTGGCAGGGTTTGACTGGCAATCGTTATTTATTGATTGCCATCGGCGTGTTGATTGTTTTACAGCTCAGCTTTACCTATCTTGCGCCCTTGCAGACTTTGTTTGGTACCACGGCTATTGGTTTCGAGCAATGGCTGCCTATTCTGGTGGTCTCTTCCTCGGTGCTATTTTTGGTTGAGCTGGAGAAATTTTTTGTACGGTCTATGGTAAAAGAGAGGAAAAATCACGCGCAAAAAATTATTCGCAAGTGAGCCGCTTGCATAACCAGAGCTGCGAAGAATCAACGCCTACTAGCGTAGCGCTAACTCAGCTTGGGAATACGGGTAGAGGAATCTAGCGACCCCGGTAGGCTGATGATGAACTTGGTCGCTGATGCATCAGAATTGACTCCAATATTTCCACCATGCGCTTCGATGATTGACTTAACAATCGCCAAACCCAGACCTGCTCCCTCGCCGCTGCGTTGGCGAGAGGGGTCGGTACGGTAAAAACGGTCGAATACTTTTTCGAGATGTTCGCTGGGAATAACGGTGCCAGGGTTTTGCACGACAATAACGACACTGTTTTCGCTCTGTCTGAGTGTAATAGTGACGCGCTCATTTTGCGGCGTATGGCGTACCGCATTGGAAAGCAAATTACTCAGTGCACGGCGTAACATCAGTCTATCCCCTTGTACACAAGCATCGCCTTGCTGTTCCAACGACACATGGCACTCCTCTGCCCAAGCGCCGTAATAATCGAATAGATTGCTCACTTCACTTTTAAGATCGATCATTTCGGTATTGGGTGGGTGTCGAGCATTGTCTGCTTTGGCTAAAAAGAGCATATCGCCAATCATCTGCGCCATGCGCTCATATTCTTCCATATTAGAGTAGAGAATCTCCTGATACTCTGTGGCATCGCGTGCCTGGGAAAGCGCAACCTGGGTTTGGGTCATGAGGTTCGTAACGGGCGTGCGCAGTTCATGTGCAATATCCGCCGAAAAATTAGAGAGTCGATTAAAAGCTTCCTCCAAGCGCTGAAGAAGTTCATTGAATGATATCGCAAGGTTGATCAGTTCAGCCGGAACCGCCTCAGGGGTGAGGCGGCTGTTTAACTCATGCGCACTGATGCGACTAATTTGCTCCACAATTTTGTGCAATGGTTTATGCCCATGGCGCACCGCAATCCAACCCATCACGCCCATGATCAATATGCCAAAGGCAACCATTAACCAAAGTGTGTGGCGAAATTGAGTGAGAAACTGCAAATGAAAATCGATAGCGACGGCGATAATAATAGTATAAGGGCCGCTTTTCCCCGCGACTTGCTGAATCAATACTCGATAGTGGTGCTTGTTGTCGCTCCATTGCTGAATATTGTGGTGTGAGAGGTGATTCTTAGAGGGCAGTGGCACCTGGGAGAGGTCTGATTCGGTGCTGCTATACAAGGGCGGGCCTGAGCCGTCGGTGATATAAAGTAAGGGGTTATGATGGCCGACGAGCATGTCATCAAAGCGTTGTTTGATGGCACTTAAGTCAGCATTGGCTTGCAATGTGGCGAGTGATTGTTTGACGGCTTGGGCGACGACCGCGAGTTCTTTGCTGTCTTGGGCGACGAAGTGTTCTTCGATAGAGCGTTCGATAATCCAACCAAAAGCCAGGAAGACTACCGTGGCAACTGCGCTGAACAACAAGGTGAGTCTTAGGGTCAGGGAAGTGGGTCGTGCCATTTGTGCCTCTTCTGCTTACTCTTCGTATTTTCGTTCATGAGATCTAGTTTTCTGCCCTTTGCTACGGGCTATGCCTCTTCATCCGGCAGGTCGATCATATAACCCATGCCACGTACCGTCTGGATTAATTTGAGGTCAAAATTGTCGTCAATTTTGCCACGTAAGCGGCGGATGGCAACATCAATCACATTGGTATCGCTATCGAAATTCATATCCCAGACTTGGGACGCAATCAGCGAGCGTGGCAATACTTCGCCCTGGCGACGCACCAGCAATTCTAATAACGCGAACTCTTTGGCGGTTAAGTGAATGCGTTTGCCGCTACGACTGGCACGATGACGGGCTAGATCTAACTCTAGGTCGGCAATGCTGAGGCTTAATTCTATGCTGGGGTTGGCACTGCGCCGGAGTAAGGTGCGCACACGGGCGAGCAGTTCAGCGAATACAAAGGGTTTAACCAGGTAGTCATCTGCACCGAGCTCCAGTCCTTTAACCCGGTCATCAATGCTGTCGCGGGCAGTGAGGAATAATACGGGCACCTCTTTGCCCGCTTCGCGTAATGATTTTAGAATTCGCCAACCATCCACATCTGGCAGCATGACATCGAGAATGAGCAGATCATAGTGTCCGGTCATGGCTAGGTGGTGGCCGTCCAGTCCGTTATGACTTAGATCAACAATAAATCCGGCCTCGTTTAAGCCTTGTTTGAGATATTCGCCGGTTTTTATTTCATCTTCAACAATTAACAGTTTCATAGTTGGGTAGTTTAGTTGATTGTCTCGGTCATGACTGCAAGATTACGAAATTGTAATGAAAGTGTCACCTTAGCGACAGTGTTGCTCAACTAGGCTAGGGGGATAATTGAATTAACTGTAAACGCCGCTTTAGGTGAATGAATAATATGCTGACTCAAGTGAAAACGTTTTTTTTATCGATAGGCTTTTTATGGCTATTGGGAGTGGTTAAAGTATCCGCCGCAGAGGTATTGCTGTTGGATAAAGCCGTTGCCGAAGCTTTAGCTTCTAATCCCAGTTTAGCATCTATTGCGGCCCGGGCGACTGCCTTGGCCGCGATTCCAAGTCAGGTTGCAGCATTACCCGATCCGGTACTCTCTGCCAACATTGCGAATCTACCTTTGGATAGTTTTTCTTTCTCTCAAGAAGGCATGACCCAGGTTCAGCTAGGCATTAACCAAGCCTTACCTTATCCTGGAAAATTGGCCCTGCGTTCCCAGGTTGCGCATCAAGAAGCTGCGGCAGTGGGTGCCGATGTCGTAGAACGGCAACTGCAACTGGTGCGTGATGTTAAAACCGTTTGGTGGAATCTTTTCTACTTGGATCGAGCCTTGGAAGTTATTGCGCGTAATCAAGTTTTATTAGCACAGTTTGTCAATGTCGCAGAGACGCGTTATACGGTGGGGCGAGGTTTGCAACAAGATATTCTATTAGCCCAATTAGAGTTATCCAAACTCAGCGATAATGCTATTCGAGTACAGAATAAACGTGATAATGAGGTGGTGCGTTTAAATATATTAATGGCGCGTTCTGCAACAAACCCGATTTTACTGCCAGTGGTTGTCAATCAAACATTGTTGCGGCTGATGAGTACGGCAACCCTGCAGCAACGCGCTGAATTCGCGCGCCCAAGCTTGAGCGCACAAGCCAAACGTTTAGGTGCTGCGCGCAGTCGCGTTAATCTTGCGCAAAAAGAATATGCGCCGGATTTTAAAGTCGGGGCTTTATATGGTTTACGTAGTGGTAATAATCCCGATGGCAGTAGTCGTGCTGACTTCGGTTCGATTCGATTCAGTATGAATCTACCGCTGTATACCGGCAGTAAACAAGATCGCATGGTGGATCAACGTAATGCCGAGCGTATGGCGCAAAAATATCGCTTACACGATCAACGTAACCAAGTGGCTGCACAAGTACAAAAGGCCGTTATCGACTATCAACGAGCGGGTGAACGAACCCAGCTTTTTCAGCAGGAAATTATCCCGCAGGCGCGCCAGACGGTGGATGCCATGCTGGCCGGATATCAGGTTGGCAAGCTTGATTTTCTTAATCTTATTCGCAGTCAGACCACACTTTATAATTATGAAACCCAATATTGGAAAGCCTTGAGCACGGCTAATCAGGCTTTGGCCCGCTTGATTGCTGCAGTAGGTGAGGAGAAAGTTTATGAATAACAGCGTTGTTTCTGGTGCGGTGATTATTGGATTAGGCATTGGACTAGGGATTGGGTTTGGGGGCGGTTATTATTTCTCAAGCTTAAACTCATCCCATCAAATGACGGCGGCGCAGAGTCCATCGGTTGAGCGCGAAGTATTGTTCTACCGAAACCCGATGAATCCCGCGATTACTTCACCGGTGTTCATGCAGGACGACATGGGTATGGACTATATCGCGGTTTATGCCGACAGTGGTGGCGGGGATGAACCGCCAGGCACGGTGAGTATTGATCCGGTGACAGTGCAAAATATTGGTGTGCGCACAACACGAGCGGAAATGCGTGAGCTTGCTCGGGTGTTGCATGGTTTGGGTCGAATTGATTTCAACGAAGAACGCTTAACGCGTTTGCATCCAAAAACTTCGGGCTGGATCGAAAAATTGAACGTTGAAGAAACCGGTAAAAAAGTCAGCAAAGATTCCATTTTACTGAGCATATATTCGCCCGAATTAGTCGCTGCGCAACAAGAATATTTGGTGGCGTTGAATAACTGGGAGTCGGTAAAAAACAGTGACGCCTCTCCAATGAAAAAAAATTCAAAAACGATTGTAGCAAGTGCGCGTGGACGTTTACAGTTGTTTGATGTGCCAGAGCATCAGATTATTGAACTAGAGAATAACCGAAAAATCAAAAAAAAACTGCATATTCATTCGCCTTTTGAAGGCCAGGTTATGCATATTGGCGTACGTGAAGGACAATATGTTACCCCTAAGGACGAGCTTTATCTGATCGCGGATTTGAATCGCATTTGGGTTAATGTCGATGTATTTGAAGATGAGTTGAGCTGGCTGAAGCTAGGAGATAGGGCAGAGATGCGTGTGCGCGCTGAACCGGGTCGAACCTACAAAGGTAAGATCCGGTTTATCCATCCCATCCTGAATCCTAAGAGCCGCACGGTGCAAGTGCGGTTGGAATTTGATAACGCTGATTTGTCACTCAAGCCAGGCATGTTTGCCAATGTGACGCTCTATGTTGACCCGCAATCGGATGCGGTCGTCGTGCCTAGCGAAGCGATTGTGCGTTCGGGCAGTCGTGAGCAAGTGTTTATCGTGCGTGAGCCAGGAAAGTTTACGCCGCGAGAAGTAACCCTCGGGGTGAGTGCCGAGGGTTTGACGCAAATTTTGTCGGGGGTCAGGGCCGGTGAGCAGGTTGTGACCTCCAGTCAATTCTTGATCGACTCTGAATCCAAGTTGCGTGAAGCTACGGCTAAGATGATGGCAGTGATGGCGGGTACCGGTGATGCACACGATATGAGCGACATGGAGATGGAGGATATGGACATGGATGACATGGATATAGACGATATGCGCATGGATGATGCGGGGCTCAAGCCATGATTGTCAGCATCATTGATGCTTCCCTGCGTAATCGTTTCTTGATTATTATTGCCACAATAATCATTGTGGCGGCGGGTTTGTGGTCGATGAAAAACACGCCCTTGGATGCGATTCCCGATTTGTCGGATGTGCAGGTCATCGTATTTACCGAATACCCTGGCCAGGCTCCGCAGGTGGTTGAGGATCAAGTGACCTACCCACTGACGACGGCTATGTTAGCCGTGCCCAATGCTAAGGTAGTTCGAGGTTATTCGTTTTTTGGTTTTTCTTTTGTCTACATTATCTTTGATGACGGCACAGATATGTACTGGGCACGTTCGCGCGTGCTGGAGTATCTCAATTATGTCAGCGGTCGCCTGCCCGAAGGGTTAACGCCGTCGCTGGGGCCGGATGCAACCGGCGTTGGCTGGATTTATGAATACGCCCTGGTGGATAAAACCGGTAATACCGATTTAGCCGAGTTGCGCTCGATTCAAGACTGGTATTTGCGTTATCCCTTGCAGACCGTTGAAGGGATTTCCGAGGTTGCTTCAGTTGGTGGTTATGTCAAACAATACCAAGTGGAAGTTGATCCCAATGCCTTACTTGCTTACAACATTCCATTGTCGAAAATCAAACACGCGATTAAACGCTCGAATAATGATGTCGGTGGTAAATTGATCGAGATGGCCGAGACCGAATACATGGTACGCGGCTTGGGTTATATTCAATCGATTGAAGATCTCAACGTTATCCCTGTTGGTGTGGATGAAAACGGTACGCCGATTCGTTTGCAAGATGTGGCGCATGTGCACTTGGGGCCAGAGTTGCGCCGTGGAGTGGCCGAGTTGAATGGCGAAGGCGAAGTCGTTGGCGGCGTGGTCATTATGCGATATGGCGAAAACGCCATGGCGGTGATTGAACGTGTGCGTGCCAAGTTGCAAGAGCTCAAACCCGGTCTTCCCGAGGGCGTGGAGATTATACCCGTCTATGATCGCGGTGATCTCATTACTCGGGCAGTCAATAATCTCGAAGAAAAATTGATCGAAGAAATCATCGTCGTCAGTTTGATTTGTATTTTATTTTTACTCCATGCACGTTCTGCCCTGGTTGCAATTGTTTCGCTACCGATTGGTATTTTACTCGCTTTTATTTTCATGAAATGGCAGGGGATTAACGCCAATATTATGTCCCTAGGCGGGATTGCGATCGCCATCGGCGCGATGGTGGATGGCGCGATTGTGATGATCGAAAATGCGCATAAACATCTGGAGCAAATGGTCAAGCAAAAAGGCCGCGAATTGACTTCCCCTGAACGTTGGCAAGCTGTTACCGAAGCCTCGCGAGAAGTGGGGCCGGCGTTGTTTTTTTCGCTGTTGATTATTACCGTTTCCTTTCTGCCGGTGTTTACCCTGCAAGCGCAAGAAGGGCGACTGTTTGCTCCTCTGGCGTTTACCAAAACCTATGCCATGGCCGCTGCAGCGATTTTGGCGATAACCTTGGTGCCGGTGCTCATGGGATATTTTATCCGCGGTAAAATTCCCGCCGAAGCAAAAAATCCAGTGAATCGTTTTATGCATTTTATTCACCTGCCGACATTAAATCTTGCGATTCGCTGGCGTTGGATCACCTTAGGTTTGGCATTGATTTTATTAGCGGTTACCTGGTATCCGCTGAATAAGTTGGGCAGTGAGTTTATGCCGCCACTGAATGAAGGGGATATTCTTTATATGCCCACGACTTATCCGGGTGTTTCCATTACTAAAGCAAAAGAGTTGTTGCAACAGACCGACAAAATCATCAAAACTTTTCCGGAAGTACAACATGTCTTTGGCAAAGTAGGGCGTGCAGAAACCGCGACTGACCCGGCGCCATTGGCTATGCTAGAAACCACGATTCGACTCAAACCCAAAGACCAATGGCCTGATCCGAAAAAAACCGTCAAAGAGTTAATGGACGAAATGGATGCGGCCATTAAATTTCCGGGCTTGTCCAATGCCTGGACCATGCCTATTAAAACTCGCATCGACATGCTGTCTACCGGC
>CAZWUO010000087.1:0-13561 GCA_964636675.1 uncultured Ectothiorhodospiraceae bacterium | reverse complement strand
GCAAATTTATACAGCCTGATTGAAACAGCAAAAGCCAACAACCTAAATCCTTACGTGTAGTAGCGTAAGAATGATCTATTCGTTGCCCGTCTAGAGATACACTGATAGGGTATTGCGACAGAGTCCCTTGGTAATTAATCCGCCAGTTTCCCTTGGTAATGACACTACTACACAATAGCCGGCTATTCCGCCTCATCGCGTCTTGCTCTTCACGCTTTAAAAAGCACCATGTCGTTTAACTGCGGATTCTAGGTTAAAGTGAAAGACGATGGTGTTGCTTTATTTCATGCGCTAGATCGTCAAACACGCCCGCGGTGTTTGCATAGTTTTGCCACTTAGTAACCACTGAGGTTACTTGATCAATGATCTGGCTGGATTCTTTTTTAAAGTTACCGATTAATGCGCCTACTGCTAATAAATCGTCACGCACAAAATGATCTCGTTTAGCATTTAAAGTCATTTGATGTGAATTGACCCACGGAGAATCTTTTTTATAGCTATAGGCCAGATCAAAGGCGGGGGATAACCGCCACGGACTATCCGTAGAATTCAACAAAAAACCAGTATTCTTGGCGTGGTCATCATGATTTCGTGCAACCACGTTAAAGACCATTCGCCGATAGATTTCAATCGCATCCGTTCTGGGTAATTTTAATTGTCTTGCAACAGATAATAATTGCTCATAACTATAAGCCCCTGGTTTTTTATAATCTGCATGATCCATTGCGCATAAAGAAACATAATGCTTCTTGCTGTTACCATTACGATCGAAACGTTTTGTAATAAAGTGTGCTCTTGCTCCATCAATTAGCAGTTCTGAGGGCGATATATTAATCCCCGAATCTATTGCCATTAGGTAATATGCATACTCCATACGACCAAAACCCTTAGGATCAGCAAACACTTGGCTATTCGTTTTGTGCTCTTCTACCCCATCAAATTTCAGTAAAAAATGTTCAAAACCTTGCGGGGCATCTATTTGCCCAGAGCGTAGTTGAGTTCTGTCTACATTTATTGCGACCAAGGCTTTGGCGCGTGCCCCACCCGCAGATGTACCTACTTGGAATAAAGCTGACATCGCAGCATTATTTGCGTTGTCAGTTTGCATATTCATTGAGAGCTTGGCACGCTGATCTAGAATTTGCTGCGCCATTTCGACTAACGAAGTAAGCTCTATTTGCTCGCTGTTAGTCGTTGTCTTCGTGGTAGCAGGCTCAAATTCAAACGCCCCCATTCCTCGATGCCCCGAATAAAGTAAACGCTCAAGTGGAGTAAAAGAAGCAATATCTCGCCCCGTTCTCGCGAGCCATGCATTGATAACCGCATTGCCAAAATCATCCGGCAAGGTATCCGCGAATACCGCCGGCAGACCTTTGTAGGTTTCCGGATTTAAACCTGGAAACTGAAATTTTCTGGAAGACAAGGGCATCCGCAACGGCGCGATTTCAACCCCATTTGCAACCCATGCTGGTGCATACTCAAAGGTACTTATTTTGGATGCTGGATCATAGGCCAGTGCCCCGAGCAATTCACCCCATAAATGGACTTCTGCCAGGTTTTGCATTACCAGTCTAACTTGCTATCTTCGTTGTTGCTGTTTGCATTGTTTTTCTGTGCATGCCCACCGGTTGCGCGTCGTCTTTTTTTGCCTTTTAATTTTAATTGCTGCATTGGGCTGAATGTTGTCTCGGGCACAAACTGTTCGACTAAATCCAATCGTCCCAAAACACGAAGTACGGCGATAATATTTTCAAATTTGGCGGCGCCACTCACTAATTTGCGATAGCTCACGCGTGACAAGCCAATCTCATCCGCCACTTGCTGCTGGGTGAGGTTTTGCTCCAAACGCATTTGCTCGATTCGGCGACCAATCTCCGCTGCAATCGATTGCTCAGTCATTGACCCAAAATTCATAATGACAACCTTTGTTATCTTAAATAGCTTTAACGATGCTTAATGCTTATATTTATAACTATAGCAGGTCATTTATATAATGATAATATTTTTTAGCTTATAAGTTAATAACCAGGCGTAATGATGTGTTTTCTTATCATTATTTAGTGTCGAGTTGTGGTGTGCCGGGTATGGGAGGGAGTCCAATTATCTCCTCATCCTACTTTTCATAGACACTATTTTGAGGGTTTTTAAATCAAGGAGTGTTTGCATAGCCGCCGAGCTTATATCAGAATCCGTCGACTTTTCGATAAATTGTAGAGATTTTAGGCTGAAGTAAGTCGTTATAAAAAATGATTTGATATAATTAAATCTGAATTTTCAATCGAAATCCGATTAAAATTAGAATTTGATATATATAGGTAATCAATATGGAAGCAATTACCGCAAGAACTCTCAGTCAGGCAGACATCTTTCGAGAGTTAACGCAAGAACACAGAGCTGAATTAGCGCCTTATTTTACCGTGATGAAATGTCAAAAAGGCGATTTTTTGTTTCATCAAGGTGAAGAGCGCGACTATCTTTTTATAATTATGGAAGGTGAGCTGGAGCTCATCGATTTATCTTTGGGTTTAGCCAAGGTATTTATAATTGTGGGGCCGGGCACCGTGCTTGGAGAGCCACTATTGGTCGAAAAAGACAGATACTCGTTAAGTGGTCGAGCAGTCACTGAAGGCATTTATGCCAGACTTTCTGAGTTACAGATTGCGCAACTTAAAACAGATAATATTTCGTTATACGCAGAGATGCTAGTCGCTTCCAGTAAATTGATGGCGCGACGTATGGCTAATGCAAGTAGGGGAGATCGCGGACGCGGTGAGCTGTTGCGATCTGGGGAAACTCGGAGTGAGCATGATTTGCTGGGAACCCTGAATGTTCCCAAGCAGGTGTTATGGGGTGTGCATACATTAAGAGCAGTAGAAAACTTTAATATTTCAGGCATAAGACTCGATCATTTTCCCGAGTTTGTTAACGCACTCGCCATCATTAAACGCGCATGTGCGGTAGTAAATCATGACCTAGGGTATTTGGAAAAAAATATTAGCGAAGCCATTGTTTCTGCATGTGTGGAAATTCAGCGTGGTTTATGGCATGGGCATTTTGTCGTAGATGTTATTCAGGGTGGCGCAGGGACGAGTACTAATATGAATGCCAATGAAGTTATTGCCAATCGCGCCCTGGAAATATTAGGCCATAGCAGAGCAGATTATCAAGTCATTCATCCCAATAATCACGTTAATATGAGTCAATCAACGAATGATGTATATCCATCGTCGATTAAAATTGCGTTATTAAAGATGATCGGCGAGTTCATGCAGGCGGTTGATTTATTGGCTGATGAGTTTGCATGCAAGGCTCAGGAATTTTCTCATGTGATTAAAATGGGGCGTACTCAATTGCAAGATGCGGTGCCGATGACGCTTGGTCAGGAGTTTAAAACGTGGGAGAAATCAATGCGTAAAAGCAAGCAACGCATTGCATTAGCCCTAGACAGCCTGCACGAGTTGAATATGGGAGGGACTGCCATAGGTACCGGAATTAATACAGATTCACGTTATGCGACTTGTGTTATTAATGCGTTGAATAGACTGACCGGGCTTGATTTACACCTTGCGCATGATCTTGTAGAAGCAACCCAAGATACCAGCAGTTTTGTGGAGTTATCGGGTGTGTTTAAAATGTTTGCGGTAAGGTTATCCAAAATATGCAACGATTTGCGCTTGCTTTCGAGTGGCCCATGTTGCGGGTTTAATGAAATTAATTTGCCTCCGGTGCAAGCGGGTTCCAGTATTATGCCTGGAAAAGTAAACCCGGTTATTCCGGAAGTGGTTAACCAAGTCGCTTTTCAAGTGATTGGTCTGGACAACGCGGTGGCGATGGCTTCAGAAAGCGGGCAGTTACAACTCAATGTTTTCGAACCACTCATTGCGTATAATCTCTTTACCTCAATTACGATGATGACGAGTGCGATTACTACTTTGCGCACCCATTGTATTCAAGGTATTACCGCGAATGAAAAAATATGTGAGGAAATGGTGTTCAATTCCATCGGAATTGTTACGGCTTTAAACCCCTATCTGGGTTATGAAAAAAGTTCGTTCATTGCCCAGGAGGCCTTAAGAACCAAAAAATCAGTCGTTGAATTAGTCTTGGAGTATAAGTATATGGAAAGCGAAATGCTGGAGATAATACTCAGTCCAGAAAATATGATTAAGCCAATGGTGCATAAAAAAGCTTTAGAGGAAAAATAACTTTTGTCGAAAACGATTGCTTGCAACTGTTTGCATACTAAAGAGTATACTTTATATCAAAAAAGACTCTGTCGTTTTGCGCTATTTTACTAAGCATGCTGCCTGAGTTATTTTTCTCCGCTTGGTATATGATGCCACCTATCATGATAGAAAACGCATCCATGATTTCATATTCGGCAGAGCCACGGTAAAATGCGCCGTCATCCACGGAAGGGCCAAATAATGAGGCGAGTGCGACTAATTGCAATTTTTCTCGGAAAAAATTTCCGGTATAGCGAAAGGCAATCTGGCTTTCATTTTTTTGTATGAAATCGGGAGATTGCTGCAAAACAAGGTCGTAGTTTAATAATCTTCGGTTAACGGCTTCCACGGAATAAATAATGTTTTGGATGCCCGCATAGTCAACGCCAAACATGATGTCGAACCGTCGGAACGGTTCTTTTCCATTGGAAAGAATTAAATTATCAATAAGTGCGGCTTCGGATTTAAATAACCAATGTCCTAATACTAAGTTAGTGGCACCACCTGCCATATTAATGCGACTGTGTTCGAGAGTAGGTGTGGCATTTTGCTGAGTTTGTTGGTAAGGCAAATCTTCATAAACACGTGCCGCATAAAACGATAAATCCCAGCCACTAAATGTGCCATTGAGTGCAAGGGCAAATTCTTGATTGCGTATGTTCTCGGGAATAATTTCGCTGAGGGGAGGGTCTTCGCCTAAATAGAAGTCGCCACCGAAAGCGGGCATTTTATTAAACCGGATTTCAGGTATTAGAATCGCACTCAGGTTCCAGGCAGCATAATAAAAATCTGTTTTTAGCATTGTGACAGGTAGGCGCAAATTTTCAATATCCGCCAGCCAGGGTTCACGAAAATCAAGAGGGTTTAACAGATCTACTACGCGTAACGAGTCTGATTTACCCCAGACGACGATTTGACGTCCAATTTTTATATCAAGATGATCCGTCAATGTTCCTCTTATATAGCCGTCTCTCAGTTCTAACTCTGATTGATAGGTATCTATAACTTCTTGTGTATAGTTTTGCTCACCATTTATGGAATAAGCATAATCGTAAAAAATATTGGCACTGAGAAAAGTGTCCCAGTCATTATTTAAATTAATTTTAAACTCGGGTACTAGCTTGTATTTTAGGCGTGATAAGCCGCGGTAGTCTGTTGCATTTTGCAAGGGTTTTGCATGCTGATAATTATACGATCCACTGAACGATCCACGAGAGACGAGATCCCAATTTCTTTTTTTTGTTTGTTTGACGATGGCCGCGGACTTTTTGGAAGCATAGTTGTTTTCAAATTCTTGTAATAAAGCTTCTAGCTCGGCATCGTCATCATCTTCTGTGTGACCAGATTCAAAACCCTCAAGCAGTGACTTAAGCTCAATATCATCCGTATCTGCAGCTGCAAATATTGGGAGAAAAGAAAAGAGTAAAAGACTACATAAAAAACGCGCGCAAGTCATAAATGTTTTACAATCCTTTTTCCAGCTGGCGAATGCTAAATTGGTTTGCATTTAAATCTTGATTGTATTTAACATCGCTAAATTTCAGGATGGTTTTGTGCAAAGTTATTTTTCCTTTTTTTGTTGTCATATGGATTTCTGTAGGTGTCCAAATATTATTGATTAGTTTAAGACCCTTCATGTCCATATATTTTAAATTTTTTCTTTGCTCAATCCAATTAATTGCCCGCGTAACTACGTAATTATCTTTGCGAATAAATAACAAAGATTTGGTATAGCCTGTTTCTTTTATTACTTTTTCAGTGCGTGGTATGCTTTCGACGACCCATACTGGGACTGATTGCATTTCCATTTCTTTTTTAAGTATGTAGTCATAGTCTTTTAAGTCAAATGTCGTCATATCCGCGTACGTGAAATCAGACCCCATGAAGCTGCTACTTTTATCACTGGAGGAGATACGTTTGCTTTTGCGTAATTTCGGTAGGTATAACCATTGCTCGTCATCTTTATCTGCTGCATCGTAGTCATAGATCAAAAACCCTGTGTTTTTGACATCAGCGGGTAATAAGAAAAACATGATGCGTTTTGAGTCGTTGCCAAAATCTTTGCTCATTAAATGCATTTTCCGGATGCGTTGCTTGCCTTTGTTGTCGATGAGTATCATCTCTAACTCAGCCGTTTGATTATCGCCGGTATCACGTGCATCAACTAGCTCCATTATTTTGCGGGCTTTTTCATCAGCGGCTATGCTAGTGCTTGCAAAGCCCAGCAGTACAATACTGATCATCGATAATAAAATATAATGAGTCGCTCTGGTCATTTATTCTCTCCGTGAGTTTAACCTTATTTCCTGAGTTTTTTAGTCTTTTTTCCATACATCATTTTCATTAATGCAGGGTTTGGAAATAGATAGACCCTAGTTGCGCTTAAAAGTGTGTTATTCATGGCGTAGAGAATTACCCTCTGGGTAAATTCAATAAAAGGTACTCCTGTGTGTTTTAATCAGCAACATCACGCTACTGGGTAGCGGTCAACTGCGGAATTTAGGGTTATCATCATTTGCTTGGGGGGAGTTTACATTATCCGTTCGTTGCACCCAAGTATTCCCTGTGTTGCACAAGGCAATCGTGCTTAAACCTAGATTCCGCAATTGACCGCTATGAGGCATCGTTAAGCGATGGATGAGAAAACGCATGCGCTTGTTTATCGAATTCACCCAGAGGATGAGCGCGCTACGCCATGAATAGCACGCTTTTTTGTAATAAAAAATGGTTTGTTCTAAGAGGCAGGAGAGAAAGTGTTTGGCATTTTATGGGTTATCATTTGCTTAATTGATGAACATTAATGAGGCGTGAGGCGGTTCCTGTTTGATGGATGCTTTGTACTTGAGGAAATGTTTGCAAGGTAAACTGAATACGCATGTTATTGCGTAATACACTAGGGAATTGTTGAAAGTTAAAGGGGGTATACTGAATGCCATCATCGCTGAGAATATTGTAGTAACCGAGATAGGCCATATTGTATACGACTGTTCCGGTAGTCGTAACGATATGATCAGTTTTATACCCTCCTTGTTCATTGCAAGATTGCTTTCCAGATGATTTTTTAAAGCGCTGAAATAATTGGGATACATTTTTTATCATCGGTTTATTCCTGGTTCTGTGTTTGTCTAATACATGCTCCCGAAATAACTGATCTCATTCATAAATGGCTTATCCGAGTCTATTCGGGGGACTTACTTGCGATAAATAGATTTGGATCTACCCGTGCATTGTTCAAGCTGACACTCCAATGAAGATGTGGCCCGGTTACCCGACCTGTCATGCCGACCGTGCCGAGAATATCTCCTGTTTTAACGCTGTCACCCGGTTGCACATTTATTTTGTTCATATGGCAATACATGGTGACCAATCCTTGACCATGGTGTAGGAAAACGGTATTTCCATTAAAAAAGAAATGACCTGTCTCTATTACCGTGCCAGGAGATGGCGCTTTTATGGGAGTGCCGGTAGGCGCTGCGATATCAAGTCCGCTGTGGGGTTTACGGGGTTGCTCATTAAAAAAACGCCGTAAACCAAATGGGCTGCTGAATCGGCCATCTACGGGTAGCGCAAATCTAACATTAACATCGACTTGATCTTGCCAATACTTTAGCGCGTTAGTGATTCGCGAACGTTCACTTTTAATCCGTGTCATATCCATTTTATTGGGATTGACCATGCGATTGTTACTAAGCGTAATGCGCTGTTCTTGGTATGTTTTGGCGGTCACCATAAAGCTCTTTTTGCGTTCACCCTTTGCATCTTTCATGCTGACGAAATGTTTTCCAGCTTTGCTTGATAACGCGATACCGATAATCGCAAACCAGCTTTTATCGCGTTTTAAGACGAGTACCTTTTTGTTTTTATAACTTGCGCTTGGTTTTGTTGCGAGTGGCCCCAGTTCTACGATGGCAATACCGCCAGGGACACTATTCGCCTGCGGTAGGGTTTGGGCTTGTAGGCTAAAGCTGATAAAAAGAGTCAATAATATCAGCAGCGCACGGGGCTTAAATCTGGACTCTGCCGCTGATTTTTTGCCGCTTAATGGTGGGTAGATTGTTTGTTGATTAGTCATCTATTAATTCCTCAACATGACACAGTAGCTTGCCTTGAAAAAGCTTGGCTTCGATTTTGTCCGCGGGTTTGATATGCGCGAGGTGGGTGACCAGTTTGCCGCTGGATTTTTCGCGGATGATGGAATAGCCGCGTGCCAAGGTCGATAGTGGGCTGACGGTATTAAGGTTATGGCTTAGTTGCGCGAGTTGCTTGCGTTTTTGAGCGAACAGCGCCGCGCGCGAAGTCATGAGTTGATTGCGTAAGTAGGTCAACTTGAGTTCGATTTTTGCGAGTTCGTGGGCTGGTGTGTGTTGCATTAACAAGTTCATTAAATTAGCCATGTTCGCTGTTTTCTTTTCGATTAAATAGTTCATCCGTGTACGCAATCGGTGTTCCAGTTCATCGACTCTTTGTGCCTGTGTTTGCAGACGCAGCGATGGATGTTGAATGCGTTGGCTCATTAAACGTAAATAGGTGGCTTTATTTTTCAAGTGCTGGCGCATTGTCGTCGCCAAGCGGGATTCCAAGCGGCTAAACTTTGCATGCCATTCTAGCTGATCAGGGCTTACCAATTCGGCGGCGGCAGAAGGTGTGGGTGCGCGAATATCTGCGACAAAATCTGCAATGGTGAAATCAATTTCATGGCCGATGCCGGTGACGATGGGGAGAGGGGCAAGATGCATGGCACGGGCGATAATTTCTTCGTTGAATGCCCACAAATCTTCCAGCGAGCCACCGCCGCGCGCGAGGATTAACACGTCGCAACGTTTGTCTGTGGAGGCGAGTTTGATGGCAGTTACGATTTCTTGCGCCGCTGAATCGCCTTGTACAGCTACCGGGTATAGGATGACGGGGGTTGCGGGGGATCTACGGGATAACACCTGCAAGATGTCTTTAATGGCAGCCCCGGTAGGTGACGTGATTACCCCGATGCATGTGGGAAAACGTGGCAGGGTTTTTTTATGCGCCGGGTCAAAAAGCCCCTCTTTTTGCAAACTGTTTTTTAGTGTCTCAAATGCGCGTTGCAAAGCACCTGCGCCCGCCTCTTCCATATGCTCAATGATTATTTGATAGTCACCACGGGTTTCATAAAGGCCTATGCGTGCACGCACGAGCACCTGCATTCCGTTGCTAGGCTGAAAGTCTACCAGCCGGTTACGCATTTTAAACATTGCACCGCGAACCTGGGCTTGCGAGTCTTTGAGGCTTAAGTACCAGTGTCCAGAGGAAGGTCGTGCAAAGTTTGAGATCTCGCCCTCAATCCAGAGCAGCGGAAACGCTTTATCTAAAAGCATTTTAACGTCACGATTCAGATCAGAGACGGAATAAATAGTGCGGTTTGAGGTTTCTGTGAGCATATTAAAATAACCATGGTTGTGCATTTTGCTGTTCTAAGGCTTGTCGATATCCTAGCTCTGCTTGTTTTTTGGCTTTTCTCAAGCGCTTAAACGCCGTTGGCAAGTCGCCTTGCTGGTGAGCTTTTTTGGCTTGTGAGATGATTTTTTGGGTATCTCTCCAGAGACCACCGACTTCGTCGGCTTGTTGCACTAAGTGTTCAGTTTCGCTTAATAACTGTTTGAAATCGTCGCTTGTGGCGTTTGTGCCGGCTCCCATACTGGCACAAGCGGAGATTAACACGGCGATTAACACGCTAGGAATAATGGTTTTTGTCACTTTGTGCTTTTCCTCAATGTTCTTGTAGACGCCTTAATGCACTTTTAGATACATCGTTTTGCATGAATTTCAGTGTAAACGAGAAAATAACGTAGGTTCTTTAGTAGGTTCTTATTAAATAAGCGAGGATTACGCAATTCGGGCTAAAGTAACCGGTTTACGGTTGGCAGGTCAAACGGTATAATAACGCGCTATTTTTAATAGCCATGGATTATTATCTACATGCTGCGTATTGAACAAGAAGCCCTTACTTTTGACGATGTACTTCTCTTGCCTGCCTTTTCTACGGTAATGCCCAAAGAGGTTAGTTTAAAAACCCAGTTAACGCGTGAGATTTCGCTGAATATTCCGCTGGTATCCGCTGCCATGGATACGGTGACTGAAGCAAATTTAGCGATTGCGCTCGCTCAGGAAGGGGGCATTGGCATTATCCATAAAAACATGACCGTGGAACAACAGGCTCATGAAGTCAGAAATGTTAAGAAATTTGAAAGCGGGGTGATAAAAGATCCGATTACCGTTGCTCCTTCCACGAGTATTCGAGAGGTAATGGAGATTACGCGGGCAAATAATATATCCGGTGTGCCGGTGGTCGATAATGCAGATCTGGTAGGCATTGTTACCAGTCGAGATTTACGTTTTGAGACTCAATTAGACAGCCCGGTGTCGACGATTATGACCCCGAAAGAACGCTTGGTAACGGTCAAGGAAGGTGCAGAAAAAGCAGAAGTATTGTCGTTGCTGCATAAACACCGCATCGAAAAAGTCCTGGTGATCAATAATACGTTTAAGCTACGCGGCATGATTACGGTCAAAGATATTCAAAAGTCAACGGACTTTCCGCTTGCTTGTAAAGACGAGCAAGGTCGCTTGCGCGTAGGCGCCGGGGTCGGTACGGGTGCGGGCACCGACGAGCGGATTGCCGCGCTGGTCGATGCCGGTGTCGATGTGATTGTGGTGGATACAGCACACGGGCATTCAAAAGGCGTATTGGACAGAGTGGCGATGGTTAAGCAAGAGTACCCTGATTTGCAGTTAATCGGTGGAAATATTGCGACCGCAGCGGCAGGCAAGGCCTTGGTCGCCGCAGGTGTCGATGGCGTAAAAGTAGGTATAGGGCCAGGGTCTATTTGCACGACGCGGATTGTTTCTGGTGTCGGTGTGCCGCAGATTTCTGCCATTGCAAATGTTGCCGAGGCACTAAAAGGCACCGGGGTTCCGATTATCGCCGACGGTGGGATTCGTTTTTCTGGCGATATGGCAAAAGCGATTGCGGCGGGTGGTTATTCGATTATGGTGGGTTCCATGTTTGCCGGGACCGAGGAAGCACCGGGCGAAGTCGAGTTATATCAAGGTCGTTCTTACAAATCCTATCGCGGCATGGGTTCACTGGGTGCGATGGCCCAAGCCCAAGGTTCTAGTGATCGTTATTTCCAAGATGCGCAAGCAGAAGAAAAACTCGTACCTGAAGGCATAGAAGGCCGGGTTCCTTATAAAGGCAGTATGCTTGCAATCGTGCACCAGTTACTCGGTGGTGTGCGCGCGAGCATGGGCTATACGGGCTGTGCGACCATCGATGAAATGCGTTCGAAACCTGCATTTGCACGTATTACCGGCGCAGGTATTCGTGAAAGTCACGTACACGATGTCGCTATTACCAAAGAAGCCCCCAATTATCGAATAGATTAGCACCTCTTCTCACCGCTGCTTGTATAACGTTTTTTTACGACTGGAAATTTATGACTTTGCAATCAGATATTCACGCGCATAAAATTTTAATCCTTGATTTTGGTTCGCAATATACGCAGTTAATTGCGCGGCGCATTCGCGAGCTTGGCGTTTATTGTGAGATATTCCCTTGGGATGTGGCAGCAAAAGCGGTTATTGATTTTGCTGCAAAGGGTATTATTCTTTCGGGTGGGCCAGAATCCGTCACCGGAGAGGAGCCGCCTAAAGCCTATGATTTAATTTTTGAACTCGGCGTCCCGGTTTTTGGCATTTGTTATGGCATGCAAACGATGGCACAGCAACTGGGTGGTAAAGTCGAGCCTTCCACAAAACGTGAATACGGCTATGCGCGAGTCCGCGCACGAGGGCATACACAATTACTGCAAGACATCGAAGATCATACCACCGCAGAAGGGTTTGGGATGTTAGATGTTTGGATGAGTCACGGCGATAAAGTGACCGCTATGCCTCCGGGTTTTAAATTAATGGCGAGTACCGACAGCGCACCCATCGCGGGTATCGCCGATGAAAAACGAAATTTCTACGGCGTACAATTTCATCCGGAAGTGACGCATACCTTACAAGGCGGCAGAATATTAGAACGTTTTGTATTAACGATTTGTGCCTGTGACGCGTTGTGGAATGCGGGCAATATTATTCAGCAAAGCATTCAGAACATACGGCAGAAAGTAGGTGACGACGAAGTCATTCTAGGTTTATCCGGCGGTGTAGATTCTTCTGTGGTAGCGGCGTTATTGCATAAAGCGATTGGTGCTAAACTGACGTGCGTGTTTGTCGATAACGGCTTGCTGCGCTTGCATGAAGGCGACCAAGTGATGTCAACCTTCGCTAAACATATGGGCGTTAAGGTGATCCGAGTGAATGCCCAAGAACGCTTTTTAACGGCTTTAAAAGGCCAGCAAGACCCTGAAAAAAAACGCAAAATTATTGGTAATTTGTTTATTGATATTTTTGAGCAAGAATCGAATAAGTTAAGCCGTGCAAAATGGTTGGCACAAGGCACGATTTATCCTGATGTGATTGAATCGGCGGGGTCTAAAACCGGCAAAGCGCAGGTGATTAAGTCGCATCATAATGTTGGTGGTTTACCCGATGATATGCAGCTTGAATTGGTCGAGCCATTACGCGAATTATTTAAAGACGAAGTGCGTAAGCTAGGCGTGGAACTCGGACTACCGTATGACATGGTTTATCGTCACCCATTTCCGGGTCCGGGTTTAGGGGTGCGAATCTTAGGTGAAGTCAAACCAGAATACGCCGATTTATTACGCCGCGCAGATCATATTTTCATCGAAGAACTCTATCGCCACGATTTATACCACAAGACATCGCAAGCTTTTGTGGTTTTTCTGCCGGTGAAATCGGTGGGGGTGATGGGAGATGGGCGTAAGTATGATTATGTGGTTAGTTTAAGAGCGGTAGAGACCATTGATTTTATGACCGCAGCGTGGGCACGTTTGCCTTATGATTTTCTTGAGCTGGTATCCCGGCGCATCATTAATGAAATAGACGGGATCGCGCGCGTGGTCTACGATATTTCAGGTAAACCTCCGGCGACGATTGAGTGGGAGTGAGAGTGGCCGGGCACTGGTTGGCAACGATTGGTTTATCGGTGCAGGGAATGAGATTTACGCGGGACAGTTCTAACGAATCAGACGGCGTTCGAGTAGCTGATGGGTTTGACAGATTCACTTAGTTTCATGATTTGTGTTCCTCTATCGGGTTAATTGGTACTAAATATAGTCCGTATTTAGGCTTTTAGTATAAAGCTTGTTGCGCAATAATGATTGCGCTGGCTTTGGATATCAACGCATAGCGCATCCCGCGAACTCAATTGGTGAAAACGAATAAACCGAGAA
>CAZWUO010000086.1:0-13605 GCA_964636675.1 uncultured Ectothiorhodospiraceae bacterium | reverse complement strand
GTGCAGGCGTAGCGTATCGCATGCAAGATGGATCGATGATTTATGTACCGGAAGCGGGTGGTAGCGAGTAAAAGTGCCGGTAGCGAATAGAAAGCGCCGGTAGCGAGTAAAGTGCCGGTAGCGAATAGAAAGTGCCGGTAGCGAGTAAAGCGTCGGTAGCGGATAGAAAGGTTCGGAAAATCAATAGGAGCGATACGATGATGACAAAAGAGCGTGTGCATGAATTGGATCTCTTGGTATCAAGTGCTATCACTGATTGTGAAGAACTCAATGATTTAGTGGATAAAAACGTGCTATTCATGGCGTAGTGCGCTCATCCTCTGGATGAATTCGAAAAACAAGCTCATTTGTTTTCTCATCCATCGCTTAACGATGCCTCATAGCGGTTAACTGCGGAATCTAGGATAAACATTGAGAGAAAAATGATGAGTTTAAACCTAACACTATTCATTGCATTGCTGGTCGTCTTAACTCTATTTTGGCAGTCGGCACAGAGTGCAACAAAAGAAAATACAATAGAAATCAATGCGCCAAAAAATATCGATATAGAAAATATCGAACAATCTATTCTAATCTTAGCGACGAACCATGTCAGTGAAGCTAAATTGCAATTGTTTAGTCGTCTTGCGCATCACGATTTAGCACCGCTGAGATTTAAAGTGGAATACAAATACCTGCGTACTTTGCAACAAGGCGATTCATTATCGGATCTGGTGGCGCCGTATGACTTGGTGATTTTCGATTCGGTAAGTGGGAGAGAAGCGGAGAAGGATTATGCACGATTTGAAACTTTGGTGCAGGCCGACCAGAGATCGTTAGATAAACCACGGCGTTTTTTACCGATTAAAATCACCCAGGAAAGCAAGCTGCGTAAAGGCATCTCAGCGGGCCAGGCGCAAACTTTATTTGATTATTATTACAACGGTGGTGAGCAAAACCTGCGTCGTATGTTGGTATTTCTGAGCAGTGATTTGTTCGCACTAAGCAGTGTGCAAGCACTGCCGCCGATTGTATTTCCCAAACTCGGTATTTATCATCCGGATTACCCAAAAACAGTGTTCGATGATTTATCGGTTTACATGGAGTGGCACAATGCCAAGGATGGCCTTTCTATTATCGGTATCGCGATGTCTCGCGAAACCATCGCTGCTGGCGAGACGCGCATCATCGACGCGTTGATTAACGCCATCGAGCGACGCGGCGGTATTGCGGTCGCGTTTTATTATGCGGGCAACAGTGAAAATGAATACCTCGATTTATTGAGTCTTGACGGCAAGGTGGCGGTGGATAATGTTATCAATACTCGCATTATTCATTGGGCCGAAAAACGTCGCGCTGAGTATGAAAAACTGGCGGTGCCGGTATTGCAAGTCTTGCCTTATACCCGCGGTGATCAAACAGCATGGGAATCAGATCAGGCGGGTATTCCCGCGCAAGCGACGCCGTTTTATCTGACCATGCCGGAGATCGCCGGGGTCATTGATCCCATGATAATTTCAGCGCGCACAAAAGACAAAATCCAGATACCCATCGATTATCAATTGGCTAACGTAGTCAACAAAGCGTTCAAACTCGCGGCGCTAAAGCACAAGGCCAATGTGGACAAAAAAGTGGCCATCATGTTTTACAATTATCCCGCCGGAGAAAAAAACGCGAGCGCGTCTTTTTTGAATGTGCCCACCAGTCTGGCCGCTATTTTTAACACCTTGAAAACGGCGAACTATCGTGTCGATGCAAAATCGGAACAGTGGTTCATCGAGCGCACCGGTCTGATGTTAAGGCCGTTTCATCGTGAATTGCCTTACAGTGAGCTCCCAGGTTTGGGCACTGAAGCAGGGGCGGGTGGTTTATTGCCGGTGAAACGTTACCGTGCTTGGTATAACACCTTACCACAATCGGTGCGCAATGAGATCGAGGATCAATGGGGGCCGCCCGAAAATAGCTTTACGGTGGCTGTTATCGACGGACAGCAACAGTTCATTATTCCGCGCAGTATCTCGGGTAATGTGATGATGTTACCGCAGCCGCCACGCGGTAATCGCCAGGAGCGAGAACGGTCTATCTATCACGATAAAAACATTCCTATTAGCCACAACTATCTGGCGGTTTATCTTTATGCGCGTGAACTGTTTGCGGCGGATGCCATTGTGCATTTGGGGACTCATGGCTCGCATGAATACCTGCCGGGCAAGGAACGTGGATTATCACTGTATGATGCGGGCAATCTGGCCGCAGGTGATACGCCAATCATCTATCCGTTCATCATGGATGATGTGGGTGAAGCTTTGCAAACCAAACGCCGGGGTCGCGCCACGGTGATCAGCCATTTAACACCGCCACTGGCCAAGAGTGGCTTGTATCAAGCATTGGTGGATTTGCACGAACTCATGCATCAATACAAAGCACTGGATGAAGGCGGGGTAAAAACACGTACCAAAGAAGCCATTATAGTCGCTGTTGAAGCGCGCAATATTCATCAAGACCTGGCTTGGAATAACGCGGATATAGATACTCGGTTTGCTGAATTTTTACCGGAGTTACATGCCTACCTCAGTGACTTAGGTGCCCAGAACCAGCCCTTGGGCCTGCATACCTTTGGTGAAGTGCCGCAACAAGAACACCTCATTTCTACGCTGGTGCAAATGCTCGGTAAACGTTTTGTCGAACCCGCGGCGCGTTATGCGCAAAAAGTAGCTGCTGGTCATCAGCACGAACATGCACAAGCCAATGATCACGCCAGCATGATGGATTACCGCCGCTTAAAACATACGCCCGAGTTCCAATTGATTCGGCGCTTTGTGATCGGCGCCACGAGCCTGGATGAGATCAATGATAATGAACTGCGTCGTTTATTAGAAGAGGCAAAAACCTACTACGCTAATTTTCAGAATATCGAAGAAAACAGCGCGTTGCTGGAAGCACTGGCGGGTCAATATGTCAGTAGTGCTACGGGTGGTGATCCCGTTCGCAGCCCTGATGCCTTACCTACCGGTAAAAACCTATATGGTTTTGATCCATCTAAGATCCCTACGCAAGCCGCATGGGAATCCGGCAAGGCGTTGCTGGACGACCTCATTGGCAACTATCACAATGACCACGGAGCTTATCCTGATAAAGTGACTTTTTCCATGTGGTCTATCGAGACCATGCGCCATCTCGGGGTGGTGGAGTCGCAGGTGCTTTACGCGATGGGTGTGCGCCCCGTGTGGAATGAACATGGGCGTGTCACTGGCACTGAAATAATCCCATATCGTGAATTAAAACGCCCACGTATTGATGTGGTGCTCTCAGCGACCGGACTGTATCGAGATGCGTTTCCGAATATCATGATGATGATCGCCAAGGCGGTTGAAGAAGTCGCAAAGTTAAAACAAGAAAATAACTTTGTATATCGACATGCCCGCAAACTCGAAGCAGAACTCATCGCCACAGGCATGGATAAAGCAGAGGCGGAAAAGCTTTCCACGATTCGTATTTTCTCCAACGAAAGTGGCAACTACGGCACCAATGTCGCGAGTGCGAGCCTGGCTTCCGATACCTGGAAAGCAGAAGATAAACTGGCCAAACTCTATTTGTCGCGCATGGGTTTTTTCTATGGCAGTGACGCGAAAACCTGGGGTCAAAAATTACCGGGTGTTGATCTTTACGCGAAAAATCTCACCGGCACCGATGCGGTGGTTTTTTCCCGTTCCTCCAATGTCTATGGACTGTTAACCAGCGATGATCCATTCCAATACATGGGGGGTATTTCATTGGCGGTGCGGCATCTCGATGGTAAAAGCCCGGAAATGTTCATCTCCAATCTGCGTGACCCCGATAACAGTCGTAGTGAACCCCTGGGGCGTTTTTAGCCACCGAATTGCGCACCCGTCAGTTCCATCCACAATGGATAAAAGAAATTCAAGCCGAAGGTTATGCCGGTACGCTGACCACGCTGGATGTGATGAATAATTTTTGGGGCTGGCAAGTTGTCGATCCCGATAATGTACGTGATGACCAGTGGCAGGAATTTTTCGAAGTCTATGTGCAAGACAAATACGCACTGAACCTGCGCGAGTGGTATGAAGACAATAATGCCCATGCCCTCGCACAAATGATCGAACGCATGCTCGAAGCCGTGCGCAAAGAATACTGGGCTGCCGACGCTGAAACACTCACCGAACTGCTTGAAACCTATATCGAACTCGCGCAAAAATACGCGGTATTCACCCCCAATGAAAGCTTCAAGGAATATGTTAAGCAAACCGCACGGGGTTTTGGTTTAGCGCGATTAACGCCGCTTGAGCAAGCGGCAACAGCGCCAGCCCAAGCGGCGCCGCAGTCTGCGCAAACGACGCAAGTAGCCGGGCAAAAAATGCAAAAGGTGCAACAGAGTGAAGCGACCACCGACAGCAAGGTTTATTACCTGGTGTCGCTGCTAGGCGGTTTTTTTGTCCTTGGTTTTCTCTATCAATTTATGGCATGGCCACCGATAAATAGGGTGGATAGCAAGATCTAAGGGGAATCCAGGGGGGGCGTAATATCCGGTAGTAAATAACCGGGTAAATTAATTGCCCTGGTGAGCTGTGTATTCTATAAGATTAATAAAAACAACATATTAAAGAATTATCTTAATCTTAAGTGTTAGATAATCAGTTGGTGGGAAAATAGTCACTCTTTCGACTAGGCTCACCGGGTGACTGATTATGTGGACTAAGTTTTTTAATCTAAATCATTGTAAACGCATGCATATTATCTCTAATGTGCTGTTGGTTAGTGTTAGCCTTAGTTTTTTGATTTTAAGTGTTTCCTCTCTACTCTAAGCGCATGATTTTGTGCACCGCGTGATAAACCTAAACCTAAACCTAAATCTATAACGCCACGGGTATATGCCAACATTTCTTTGTTATTCTGCATTTAAAATTGAGCAATAACAAAATAATCAATATAGACCGGTTTGTGAACGGGATTGCAGTTTTTATCATAATGGTAGATGCGCAAGCTTATCTCCCCTACACAATTCCAAAACAGTGATGGTGGTTTTTTTAGGGTGATAATCTCTCCTGAACAAGTCCAAATTGTGATTTAAAACCCGTTGCGTCATCTGAAAATATTTGCGACCCACGCAATTTTTCCATGTAACATACATGTTGAAGTTTTTTCAATTCACCTGGCTAATCGCTAAAACACGGAGTGTTATCGATGGTTAATATTACCCAAGTTTTAGATATTGATAAGCTTTTCACCGCGTGGTTAAAAGTTAAAGATAATCAGGGTTGTGCCGGTATAAAAAAAAAGGGGATGCTAGTTTTTTTATCCTAAAAACGTATATTAACACCTCCAGCAAACTTATATCCATTATCTATAGACGCAAAATTATTATTTTCTTTTAACCAACTCAGTTGTGTTTCACCGACATAACTGCCTCCCGCCTGCAACCAAACTAAACGATACACATTATATTCAACAGAAAACCCAACTTCGCTACCTGAAATTTCTAAAATGTCGTTTTGATTTTGGTCATAATAACTGGCATAAGAAAGCTCAGCTTTAAGAATGCTATGCCATTTTTTCGAATGAACTTTTCGTAATGAAATATAGAGAGGTATTAACGCGTCAAGAACGTAAGAATTCCGCGAGTAAGTCACACCTAAAGTAGGCAATATTATTTCCTGGCCAAAATTTGAATTATATAATATTCCTAGTTTATAAACTTGCCGACTATTTTTTTTGTAAGCTAAACTGGCGATAGAAAATATTTTTCCACTTTTATAACTACGATTGATATTGTTTTCCGAAAATATACCATAAGATAAATAACCACTCAAAAACCAAGATGAATGCAATTCTGAAATTGCAAATATGCTGGTATAAACACCCGAATAGTAGCTTGCTAAAATAGTACTATTTAGCGACCCATTTAGCGAACCAAAGTCATCTCTCATATAACCCAGACCAAAGACACTAAAAGATTTTGGTTTATTTGTAATAAAAGCAGGGCTCATATCAAGCAAGGTTTTTTTATGGCTTAACTTAGCGCTGCTTGAAATATTATTCTTATATTCTAAATGAGTCTCAACAGAGACTAGGTCTTGCTTAAGCAACAGAATATCGGGCATAGGTTGCTGCGCTATAAGAAAATCTCTGTATTCAGGGCCAGCGGCGCTGACTATTGATGTCACTAAGAGTGAACAAATAAATAATAATTGAGTGTTTTTCATTTTTATCCCTTGATGGTAGCAATATGTTTTGGCTATAAAATGACTGAACGAAGATGGCGTCGTGGACTGAGCAGGGCTTTAGATCTCGGATGACCGATGCGGAATGGCGTGGTAAAGTGCGGAAGAGATGGCCTCATCTTTGCTAAACTTGATACTAGCAGTGTGCGTTGGCTCAGACGGGTTTGGAAAATAGTCCAACCGGTATGAGTATCCATGCGCCTTTGCAGCGAGCAAGAGATTCTCTAAAGCACAGCCAATTCCCATATGCATTTCTCTCAATAGAGGATCAATGACACCCGTATTTCGTTTAACATCAGCATATAAATCGATTGCTGAAACTGAAATTCGGGACAGTTCGACTCCATTATAATTATCAATGGGGTATGTATTGTTTTAGAAGCTCCATCCCTAGGTAAAAGAAAATAGATGAATAAAGACCTCACTGTGCACGCTAGCTCAGTAAAAGAATTATATTATTATGCTACTCAACAGGGTGCTCCCATTGAGCAATTGACTATAATGAGCGGATTGCAAGCTGAACATTTTGTTAATCCAGATGCCAGGATTCCGGTGCAACAATTAGTTTCGCTGTGGCATGCGGCTGATTGCTGAGTCTGATCACTTTAAACTAAGCGAGAAAAACGAAAATATTCAGTTCATTTTTGAAATACAAGCATCCGAGGCATTTACGATCTATGGTATAGAACGCACTTTTGCGATGGCATTAAATTGGATGAATGCTTTTACAGGGAGCATCATTCAACCTATTGAGGTACATTTGCAATACCGAGCGCCAGACTATCTCTCTGAGTATGAAAAAATTTTTTCTTCTCAGCTGTTTTTTGAACAACAAAACAATATCTTAGTATTCAGTAAAGATATTCTAAGCTTACCGAGTAAATCCTATAACGATTATCTGGATGATTTAGTTCAGAAACAAGGAAGAGCATTATTAAAGGAATTGCGTACTGATAAAAGCTTAAAGCTACAGACGCAGCAACTCATTATTAAGCAATTGCCAACTGGTCGCCTAAATCTCGATATTATTGCTGAAAAAATGAATATGAACCGACGGACTCTTGCGCGAAATCTCAAAGCAGAAAATACATCTTTTCAAGACGTACTTGAAACAACCAGAAAAAAATTGGCAACGGATTATTTACAGCAACATACTTTAAGCATTAACGATATCGCTTTCATGCTGGGTTTTTCTGAAAGCAGTGCTTTTTCTAGGGCATTCAAGCAATGGTTTGGCAATAATCCTCAAGAATATCGAAATACTTTTTCCAAGTAACTGATGTTAGAGAAATGAGAAGACGCTAAAAAATATGTTGGTGGGGTATAAAGGTAGCACCCCCCTAGAGCATTAGCCATATTATCTCTTCGATATTCAACTATTATTTTGATACTTTTTGATTTAAATAAAGACTCATATTGTACTAGCTCGTGCCGATACAATTAGGAGTTTTGCTGCAGTTATTTTCCAAATAAACGAGTAACATATAATGTATAAAATCCTTGTTATTGATGATGATAAAATAACCCACAAAGTAATTGATAGAGCTCTTGTTAGCCAATTTGAAGTTTCACATACCTTCAATGGTGCCGAAGGAATTGAACAAGCGATTGAGGAAAAACCACATGTTATTCTATTAGATGTTGAAATGCCTGGCATGAATGGCTATGAAGTCTGTGATGCACTGAAACAAAATCCAGCTACACAACATATTCCAGTTGTATTTCTTTCCTCACATAGTTCGCTACGTCAACGTATGCAAGGTTACGAATCTGGCGGCTCAGATTATGTGGTTAAACCTTTTGTTCCAGAAGATTTGATCGCAAAAATTAGTGTATTAACAGAACTTCAAAATGAACAGATGAAATTGCGTACTCAGATTGAGGAAGCCCAAAAAACAGCATATATCGCCATGTCTGGAAGCAACGAATTGGGCCAGGCCATGTCATTCGTAGAAAAAAGTCACGACGCGAATGATCTAGAGAGTCTCATCGATTATTTCAACCAGGTGGTTAATGGATTCAAACTTAAATGCATTATTATGGCTTCTGTTGCGGATAAAAAATACTGGTTTTCCAACTGCGGAAAAGTGACTCCATTAGAAAATCAACTCGTGAGCATGTTACATAATGAAAAGCGTTTCTACGATTTTGGTTGTCGTACCCAAATCAACTATCCCAACCTTTCGGTGTTAATTAAAAATATGCCCATTGACGATATGGAACGTTATGGACGCATTAAGGATATTCTCCCTGCGATGATGGGAACGGCGAATAATAGAATTGTTTCAATTTGCACTGAATCAGCTCTCAGAGATCAAACACGCGAACTCAATGATGCCTTTTCTGCGATCCAGCAGGTATTCGTCGAGTTAACAAAGTCTCTAAATGAAAACCAAGAAAGGAGTATTTCACTACTGCGTGATATGTTGGAGGAATTGACAGTTAGCCTTCCTAGCATGGGATTAGAAGAGGATCAGGAAGAGTTTATACTCAACAAAGTCTCAGATTCAACTGGAAAAGCAATTACCATTACACATGCTGGACAAGATATCAGAGAGGCATTTGAAATGGTCTTATTGAAGATACAAACACTCTCGAAAAAGCAAAATCAATTAGTTGACGCAATCTTAACCCCAACAAAATATACCGATGGAGATAGCGATTTAGATGATGTCTCCTCAGTCGAGTTATTTTAAATATTTTTTGACTTGGCATAGGAAAATTTGATGCGTCATACTATAACGCCACGGGTATATTAAGGATGCAAAGCTCCATTTCCTAAATCGAGAATTACTCCGTGGCTGTCAGCCTGAATAGGGACACGCTTTGGATCATCATGACGCAAGTTCAAGTTCAAGTTCAAGTTGATGTGTTCATGCGCATAGCGCCTTTTCGAAGCGATCAACTGCGGATTCTAGGTTCATCCCAAAACAGCCACCAACTGCTTTCTTAGCGGGAACCGCTCATTTCTCTTAACCCATGATGTGTGCTTTTTGATCGTTCTAATTAAGTGAATTTAGATGTGATAATTCTGTGACTAATTGTTGCTAAGCTTCATCGCTCAAAAATGGAGCTTACGACAGTAGTGATGAAACTCGAGCATCAACCGGTCTCAATGAAATTAGTCGTTGTTTTTTTTATATTTAGCTTTGTTTATGGCAAAGCGAATGCGAATGACAAGATTGAAATTGCCTTATCCCAAGCTGGCGGAAAGTTAATTGTTGATATCTTGATTCAAGGTAATCATAAAACCAAAAATGAAGTCATTGAACGTGAGTTAGATTTTGCAATAGGAGACACTTTCGCTGAAAAAAAAGTGCTTAATAGCCTTAGAAAGCTTAGAAATTTACGAATTTTTGAAGACGTTACGATTAGAGTTTTTGAAAAAAATTCTAATGTCGTAGAGGTTCACATTATAGTCAGTGATCGTTGGACAGTTATTCCTATCGCGAAACTAGGTGGTGGGGGAGGGGCAAATTTCTACGTCATTGGTGCATTTGATGTGAATTCATTTGGGCGATATATAGAATTAGGCGCCCAGTATCAAAATATTAATGGCAAAGATGGTGGTGTTTTATGGTTTAGAAATCCGCGTTTTTTAGGCCAGCGATTATTGTTGGGTATCGATCTTTGGCAGTTTATGTTGAACCAACCTATTTATGATGCCGATGGTGATTTATCGGGTGCATTTAATAATACTAAAAAGAGAATACATGTTTTTACTAAAAAACAATTGTCAAGATGGTTGTTTATTGGTGGAGGTATTGATTATGTCATTGACGCTTTCGATGATTTTGGGCTGACAGATGAGCAAGTGATGGTAAACCGGGAAGTCAATTTTACGCTACCTAAGGATGCGCGACAAAATTATATCGAGTTGAATATGCAGCTTGGAGAGTTGAATTATGATCGTTTTTTAGTTGCAGGTTGGCAAATGAATATTGATAGTCGAACCACAGCAAAACAATTCTATTCTGATGATAATAGCTTTGAAGTGATTATTAAAAACACTTATTTTAAGAAGCTTAAACAACAGCAAAATATTGGAGCTAATTTGGTCTTTGCTCACACTACATCGAATTTATTACAAAACCAATTTTATCTCGGTGGATTATTTGAAGTCAGGGGATATGTCGATAGGCGCTTTAGAGGATCAAGTTATTGGAAAGCTAACCTTGAATATCGGGTTCCGAGTTATCGATCTCGTTGGTTTGTTTTACAACATGTTGCGTTTACAGATTTTGGAGCCATTGCGGATTCATTCGAAAATTTATTGGATTCTGGCAATACTTATTTTTCAAGTATAGGAGCTGGGTTGAGATTTATTTCTCCTAAAATTTATCGTTTTAATGCGCGTTTAGATGTTGCTAGGGCTTTGGGAGACGATGGTGGTTTTGACGTTTCTTTTGGCCTGCAACAATTTTTTTAGAATCGGGGTTTGTAATATGGGTGTTTTTTTTAAAATATATATAACGGTGTTATCGATATTGCTCATCTCAGCTTGTGGGAAAGAGGCTAATGATAAAGCGCTGGGTTTGGCCAAACTAGAGGTTTCTCCTGCCGGACAAGGATTACTCGTCGGTGATAGTTTTCAATATATCGCTAAGTTTATTGATGCGCGAGGCGTTGAGCAAACTGATCTGGAAGTTGAGTGGTTTTCGAGTAATATGAATGTCGCGACAATTTCAGCGCAAGGTAAAGTCGTTGGGGTGTCGGAGGGGCGAAGTCAGATTAGCGCTAGGATCACCACAGATGGTTCTGGTGTCACGGAATCAAATATCGTTGAATTGACGGTTGTTAATGACCCTTTAGTGCCGGCTAAAGTTGTTATCAATAATACGGATAATAACGTTATGATTGGGAGTGCTGTGTTATTGTCTGCCGACGTTTTTAATGTTGATGGTGTTATCTTGGACGCGGAAACAATCTTTTGGGCGAGTGACGACGAGGCAATTGCAACAGTGGATGAGTTTGGTTTGGTTAATGTGTTATCTGCGGGGACGGTAAACATTACCGCAAGTGTAGGTAATGTGTTTAGTCCTGTTCTCACCTTAACAGTGAGAGTTGAAAACAATCGTCGAGTAGCGTCTTTTCAATCGGTGGGAGGGTATAACATCAGCGGCGAAGCGACGTTGCAAGTGACGGCAGAAGGAAAATTAGAAGTTGTTTTTGCGACTGGGTTTTCAGTTGAAGACGGCCCTGGATTGGAAGTCTTCTTATCAAATACTCAGTCACCAACGGTTAACAGTGTTAATCTTGGACCATTGCAATCTACCTCTGGGTTGCAGACTTATGCCGTGCCGCCGACTGTACTGATCGATGATTATGCGTGGATTATTATTCATTGTGTACCGTTTGATGTGGTGTTTGGAAGAGGGAAGTTTGAAGATTTAGAGGGATAATTCTGCATGTCCTGAGTCGTTGGGGAAGTTTCGATTTTCCTTGGCTCTGCACTTGATCACTTCGAAAAAATGTTGAGGTCATGAATACATTAATTTTTCGAGTCAATCCAGATTTCACCTTGGGGTGAGCCGCTACAACCTGTAGAGCCTGTAGAGCACTTTATTTTACTTTCGCTTGGAAGGCTTTATATGACGGTATTGTTGTGATCTAAAATCCACGTTATTTTTCTGTCATTTGTGCGCCAAAAAATTGCGATTCACAAAGCTTGTTTTTCGAACTTAGGCGTGTAGGATATTAACACTATCGATTTTTCTTGCTTGATGTTTTTTTTGTTGTCGATAGTCACGTTGCAAAGGATGCTACAACTACGTATTACTATTTAGCTTTAGCAATTCGTATACGATACACAAGGAGGAGTATATTATGAATGTTTTCAAAGCATTGATTGGTTATTCTGATATTGTCGCGGGATTTAGAATTGGAATAATTATGGCGACTGGAATTGTCTATTCTGGTTTTGCGTTATCTGCGACGCCTGCAAACGATTGGGCTGTGTACTACAACGGACTCGGCAACGGTGCCGACAGCGCGGTTAAAGTCACCCACGATTCTATTGGTAATGTCTATGTTACAGGGTCATCCGTCGAAGGATTAAACCAAGATATCACCACAATTAAATATGACGCCTCAGGAGCTCTGGTGTGGCAGGCAAGTTATGATGGCGGCTTGGACGATACCGCGGCTGATCTGGCTATCGATGATAGCGGCAATGTTTATATTACCGGAACTCGTATCATCGAAAACAACGAAGGCGAGTTCGTTACCATTAAGTACGATTCGTCAGGCAACCAACTTTGGGTTAAGCATTACCACGATACTAATTTTGATGCGGCGGCGGCGCTTGCAATTGACGACAGTGGTAATGTTTATGTTACGGGTTCCAGCGAAGATCATTATTACAATCAAGATTATACCACCATCAAATACGATTCTGCGGGTACTCAGCTGTGGGTTGCCAAGTACGATGATAGTTCTCAGGAGGCTGCGGCTGCGCTTGTGCTGGATAACGGCGGAAATATTTATATCACCGGTTCAAGTGGAGATAAATATACTACCATTAAATACGATGTTTATGGCGTGCAACTCTGGGTCGCCGTTTACGACAACGGATATACGGATCAGTCGGTTGATTTGGTATTAGATAATGTCGGCAGTCTCTATGTGACTGGCTCCAGTTCTAATGGTATTGCGGACGACTATGCAACGCTGAAATACGATGCATTAACCGGCAATCAACTTTGGGTTTCGCGGTACGACAATGGTGATTCCGATCAAGCTGTTGCAATCGGAATTGATGATGCGGGTGATATTTATGTAACGGGAGCAAGCAAAAACGGCACCGGTACGTTTGACTATGCCACCGTCAAATACGCTAGCAGTACCGGTATTGAGGTTTGGCTTACCCAGTATGACAATGGTGGCGATGATATTCCAGGCGATCTGGCCTTGGATGAAACGGGTGATCTTTATGTTACCGGCAGCAGCGCGGAGTCTGTAGGCAATCTCACTGACTTTGCTACCGTTAGGTATGATGCTGCGACAGGCGCTGAGGCTTGGTCGGTTCGCCACGATAGCGGATTTGATGATGTAGCTGTCTCCTTATCTGTTGGCCCATCCGGGTCGGTATATGTGACTGGTGTCAGAGAAGATGCTGTTGATTTCGATTATGCCACGGTGAAATATAATCAAAGCACGGGGCCGGATTTGATCATGGACGCGGTCAGTGGACCAACGATAGGTGTTCGGGGCGAGAGCATCATCATTAACAATACCGTTAACAACCAAGGCAGCGAAGCAGCAAGCTATTTTCGCGTCGGTTTTTATCTCTCAACGGATGCGACGATTACTACAGCAGATTTTTTTATCGGGGAACGCAACCTCAATAGCGGATTGGCGGGTGGTGCGAGCAGTCAAGTCGCTTCTA
>CAZWUO010000085.1:0-13816 GCA_964636675.1 uncultured Ectothiorhodospiraceae bacterium | reverse complement strand
GGCTTCAGGTGCATCAATATCGGCATCAAACAATCCACCCGTCTGTTGCGCATTATGCAGCCCCCAAAGGGAGTCAAAACGCGGGTCGTTGGGAGTGAGAAGCGCATGTACTTCATAATTATATTCAACAAGCTCAACATCTGGCCTGGCGGAGAGTGTCTCTAATGCCCGCTGTAAATCAACTTCTTTGCCCAACTTTATGTGCCACCAATTATCCAAACCGGATTGATTGCTGCTTTGCACTCCTTTGCTTTGCACACCCAACTTACGGCTATTTTTAATTGTTTCAAACGGTTTAGCGAATACGATGTCAATAGCTGTTGATGAAATACCAATGCCTGATAAATGATCGACGGCTTTTAGCTTATTGACTGCATTTGACTTGCTAACTGATGTAATCGCCTTAAATTTGACTAACAATTCATCCGGTCTGTATTTAATGGTTTTTTTAGTGCCATCTACTGGTACAGCAGAACGACTGACCGCCTGATTATCCGGCATGACCGCCATTGCCACCGCGCTAATTATCATCAAAAAAATAGACCCGGCAATAGCGAAAAAAGTTGGTTTTACCAAGGTATGCATAATGTTGCTCTCCAGTGCTTTAAATATGTAAGCTAAATTTTCACAGGAAATCCAGCAACAGGGTTTACTTACAGCGTAGTTTTTTTAATACAACAAGGTTCTTGCAGAAAAAGTCGTAAGTGATTAGTGTTGTTACTATAAAAATAAAATGGCAAAAAAACAAGGGGAAATTAAGGTGACCTTATGCGCAAAGAGTGATGATTAGAAAGAGAGTAATAATTACAAGTTTAGCAAGCCTATGCTTTAGTTTTATGGTCCATGCCCAAGAGGTTCAACCTAGCAATGAAAAGACTCATAAACCTTACATTACTGTCCCTCCTCCTCTATCCCAAACAAGGCTGCTAGGACAAGTGACAGCAGGCGCTATCGGTGGCGGGCTTGGTTACGTGGGTGGTAGCGTTGCCGGTGCGTTGATTGCCAACTGCTCGAGTAATAGTGAAGCATTTTGTGGGCTAGAAGAAGTGTTACTTGGTGGAGTCCTTGGCTGGGTAGCGGGAACAAGCACCGGAATTTTTCTCACGGGACAGAAAAAGGGAATCAAAGCATCGGTTTCAAGGACATATTTAGGCGTGGTTTTAGGTAGTTTCGCCGCACTGTTTTTGCTAGAAAATAACGAATCTTCAGATAGCGCCCTGAATATCATCATCAGCTTTACCGTTCCTAGCATAGCTGGCGTTATTGCATTTAATAAAACTCGACGCTATACAACAAAACTCATAACCAAGTCATCTTCGTGGAAGAGTTCGATACTATTTGCGCCAAGCTTTCAATACCATAAAGTTAACCAAACACAAGAAGTCATTGCTAGTATAAAATTATTAGACTTAAAATTTTAACCTAGATTCCAATTCTAGGTTTATTGTTTCGATACCAAGGCCGGAGAAAAAAACTCGGACGATATTTTATCTTTTGCTTGATATTGCATAAGCGCATTACTTCACACGCTGGTGCAATGTCAAACAATGATCTCTTGGAATGTACGAATCGCTAAAAAAAATAATCGATCTGAAAAGCAAATTTATAAGCTTCTAAACCATTTTTTAGTCTGCTGGTTATTGATTTTATATCGGCTGCCCTAACGGTATAATTATCACGTTCTTCGGATTCGGAATATTTTAAATGAATAGGTACAATTTGCCCTAAAATAAACGACGCAATAATGGATTTATAGGTAATGCGAGTTCCGATGTTAATCCGTAACATATCCAGTTGTCGAATAGTGAGTTTTGCCGTTTCTTTATCCAACTTAATGATATTAAAAAGTGGTGGACTAATCCAATGTACCAGGTCAGCTGAAGGTTGCAATCTAATCCATTCCAGTGATGTTTCTATGGAGTATTTTTTTGATATTTGAAATTTATATTCAACAAGATAGTCTTTTTCCTGCCAAGCTAGACTAGCATTAAAACTTCGATCATCGACAGCAAACAGCGAAGTCAAAAATGGAACAAAGTTTGAATCAATTTCACCTTGCGCATCGACTAGCCATTTCTTTTGACTAAATGAAAAATTAAGCGTGGTCTTGCTATCAGGAAGATATTGAATTGTGTATTTATTACGCTTGTACTCGGAACTGTGTGTTATCTCATTTCCGGGCTTATTATCAACAAAAATAGTATTTTCACCATCAGAATACAACTGACTTTTTTCCAACGAAAGTATTATTTTTTGAAAATATGCCGAACGAATTAGCAATCCTCTATTTTTTGATCTCTGAGGATTAAACACATAACGCGCGCGTGCAATACCTGGTATCTCGGCTTGAAACTCGAATTCAACCATTTTTTCAAATGGCTGATAATCGAGAGAGATGATATTATCTGATAATTGATAACTCAATAAATAACGCTCCTGGCGAGTAAAAGCCCGATACCAAGTGGTAAAATATGGTGTTGTTTTTAATTTTATTTCGTATGCCGTCAGAAGTTTTTTTTGCTGCAGCGTTGAACCTAGGCCTACACTGAGAAAATTCAAAACTTCTGTACTCAACGCAAGATTATAGCTATCCCGATTTTGCTCAATAATATAAATCTCATCTGGTGCTTTCCGTATATTAAGCTTATTCGAGGCTTGGGCGGCAGAAAAAGCAACAACGGTATTGAGTGGTATTAATTTATCCAATTGATAAATACCTGTAAACTCGCCTAATGCGGAATTAAAACTGGTTGTATCCCTATCAATAAGATTATTTGCAGAATAGCGTATAGAAATCTGATTGGTTTTTTGTAAAAAAGAGACTGGTTGATTAAAATAATCTTCGTTTTTTTGCGAATATGCTGATCCTATATTCCATGTTAGATTTTTATGGAAACTATAATCGAGCAAAGGCAAACGCAGATCTTGTCCAGCAATAGTGATAGGTGATGCTAATAACAGGACAGCTAAAGTGATCAGCAAACACCTTGATTTGATGTGCATCAAGACAGCGTTATTTCAACACTACATCAATCAAATTATATTGACGGTTCAGCCAATATAATATGGTTGGTGTATTAGGTTCAAACATCGATACATTTCACAAATAAATTATCTAAAAAAAACCCTGGCTTGTAAACCAAGGCTTTTTAGTCAAGCAGCCAAAATATCTAGATAGCGGGACAATCCACTAATAGAGGAAAATCCTCATCGCTAGAACCATCAAAACATTCGCCTGCTTTCACAGTTAGACTGCCTTTCAAATTACCTCCGGAGCCTTGTATCACCAACGGACCACCTGCTACAACCTTGACATAGTCAGTATTTTCTACATCGGATAATAGGCTGCCTGATGGCAGGCTAACCGATGCATTCGCGGTCAATGTTTCGTCTGTCGGGTCGCCCGCCTCATCGAATATGTCGTCTTCAAACATCCCATTCACATTCACAAGATCTATGCTGATATTCATATCAGATTGAGTACTAAAGTCATCAGTATCCAAATCGATCGTGAAATCAATTTTTGGAAAATTTAAAGAAAGTGCCTTCTTAGCATCCACTAAGATCAATAAAATATCGTTGCTGATACCCAAATTTTTCGCAATCATCAACTCCTCAGTTATTGAGATATCCGCAGTAAAACCATCCGTAGATATCTCCGTTCTGGTTTTCTCTACGGCATCATCTTCGTAACCATCATAGATAAAACTGAACACACCGATATCAAGATCTAAGTCTAATTTTCCTTCTGCAATGACGAGTTTTGAATCAAATCCAGCGAGACGAATCTCAACATAATCTTCATACCCTTCAATTTGACTATCAACAATGAACCTGAATTCAGCCAAGCCCGTTTCGACCGTGATGCTCTCTGCAGCAAAGTCAGCCGTAATCGCAATAATACGACTTCTTTCTGTATAGATATCGAACGTTTGATTATCCATAAGTCCTATAATCTTTACATCTGTTAACACGCCATAACTAAGACTAAGCTGATCCTCCGCAGGCAAAGAAACAGACACTCGAATAACACCTTCAAAAACCTCGGAAAACTCCACTTTTTCGTCTTCAGGAACAGCAACGTCAACTTGCAACTTTAAAATAGCAGATTTTAAATCAGCAAGATTGGTTTCGATATACCATTCATCGGGACTATAGCCGAGGATAAGCGGTGTAAAACCGCTATATTTAAACGCTATTGTTCCAGCGCTCTCAGAGGCTAAAGCCTGCACAATCGTTATGTTCTCAACGATATCCTTGCATGCCTCCATCTCATCAATACTCTCACTATCATCGCAAATAGCGGGATCAATCTTATAGGTCACCGTATTTTCTGTTTTGCTTTCAACGATCAAATATTTCTCAAAAAACTCATCAACTTCATCGGATAACGAGCCTTCACCTTCGCGCGCTCGAAGCGAACCCATCTTGCCAAGCCGGGTATTAAAACGCCCAAAAAATTTTGATTCTGCAAGGACGTCCAGTTGATCGAGTAAATCAGGGTTTTGACGATTTAACATTTTTTGCAATACTTTTATTGAATGACTAGATTCTCCTTGATCAGAGGAAAAAGGATCCAGCCCTTCGAACTCATCGCCTAATTTGTCCATATTGCTGGCTAAAACCTTGAAACTAATCCTAGCCGATGAACGAGCATCATCCCCGGATATATCCAAGAGCTCATCAGATTCTGCAAATTTTTTATCATTGACCGGTGCAATATCATCATCTTTCAACGCATCTTCAACAATTTCTTCGTGAAAACACGACATCGCTAAAAAAGCTATAAAAGCATATACAAATATTCTAATTCCCTTTTTCATCAATTTTTGCTCCCTACTTGTCGGTTTATATGCAAGGAATTTTACCAAAAAATCAGCGTCAACACGACCTTGTTTTCACCCACATAGAGAGATTATAGATGAAAAAATCAAAATACATGACAACTAACTGATAGCTATATCGTTACTGATTGCTCGTCATTTCACCTAACGAGTGAGTCTTGCTATAAGCTGAATTGCAAATTTTTGCACTTTGACTTTAGCGTAAGTTATCGCTAACTCAGCACCGTTTCTTTTTTAGGTAATCGTTTAAATATCTTTCGCCATAAATGAACAATATCCATACCCGCGCCAAATGCGGCAGGAATGGTAATCAAGGTTACCAAGGTAGCGAAAACTAAGCCTGAGGATAATGCGAGCGCCATTGGTGAAACAAAAGGGTCCATACCGCCCCAACCATAGGCCGTCGGCAATAAACCCACCACGGTGGTGGTTGCGGTGAGTAATACAGCGCGTAGACGCCTGCGGCCAGCCAACATAAGGGCATCGATATAGTGCATGCCATCCGCGATAGCACGCTGTACAAACACCAACAATATCAGCGAGCTATTGACCACGACACCGGCAAGCGCAACCATGCCCATCATCGCAAAAAAGGATAAGGGCATCGGCTTCCAAAACATATCGTGAAAATAAAAACTAATGATAATACCTATCGCACCAAATGGAATCGCGAGCATTACAAAAATAGGATAACCAATATTATTAAACTGAATAGCCAGAATAAAAAAGATGCCGATTAATGCAAACAAAAAGGAAAAACCCAAGTCACGGAAAGACTCGTTATTTTTTTCTTCTTCGCCGCCATAATTGATGGAGACTTTTTTGCCATATTCAGCCACCCAGTCAGCCTCTTTTTCTGCAACCAAGGCATTTATTGCACGGCTAGTGACCACCGACGAATCAATATTGCCAATAACACTAACAACCCGAATACCCGCTTTGTGTCGAATGGTCGTAAATCCTTCAACTTCTTTAAAAGTAGCCAACTTTGACAAGGGTATCAAACCACCGCGTTGGTTCGGGATATTAATATTTTTAAGCACTTCGATTTGATCCGCCGTATGCGGATACCGAATCGTAATATCAATTTCTTCCGTACCACGCCGCGTGGTACCTATCACTAATCCGTTCACCGCTGAGCGCACATGTGCGGCTACGGTGACTAAATTCACACCGGCATACGCCGCCAAGCTTCTATCGAGAATAACGTGTACCTCTTTATCACCCGGTTGCAAACCGCTTTCTACCGAAGTAACACCTTTGCTGTCGAGTAAAAATCGCATCAGATTTGTGGCCACTTGCTCGCTGGCATGCGCGTCATTTCCGGCAATTTCAATCTCCAATGCACGACCCGTAGGAGGCCCAGGCCGTACTTCGGTAAATGCAATGGTCAACTCCGGAAATAATTTAGGTAACTCATGCTCTAGTTTTCGCATATCGTCTAATGCATCATGTTCAGGGCGCGAAACGGCGGGGGTATAGATCACCCGAGTTTGCGCAAATCGCGCACCCCGCTGCTTGAGCGGATCTCCTGCATCAATTTGAACTTGTCCTATAGAGGCCAGCGTTGTTTCCATATACTTTGGATCAACACGCTTGCGGATTTCCGTGTCGACCAAGCGCATGCTATCGCGCATTGCCTCCAAAGACGTTCCAGGAGCGGCGGTAACTCGCACAAGATATTGATCAACACCCACAGGTGGAAACAACTGGAAAGCGCTATTTTTTGCAATCGCGAGGCTTCCTATCAAAATGCCAAAAGACACGATCAACGTTAGCCAGCGAAACCGCAGTGCTATTTTTAAAAAGAAAGCATATACGTTCTCCAAAAAAACAATCCATCGACGCTCGCCCGGTTTTGCCTTTGCATTGGCAACATGCGCTATATGACTGGGCAAAATCAAAAAAGATTGCAGCCAAGAGAAAAACAATAACAAACTCACGACAATTGGAATAGCGATAATGAATTTTCCAATTATTCCAGACATAAATAACATAGGAAGGAATGCAATCATCGTGGTTAACACGGTGGCAGTAACAGGACCTAATAACTCCATTGCACCAACGACCGCCGCTTGTTTGGGCGGCATACCTTTTTCCATGTGATACGTCACGTTTTCACCAACGATAATGGCATCGTCAACGAGCATGCCTAACACCATAATAAACCCCATCATTGAGATCATATTCAGGGTAACGCCGGAGATCCACAAAACAAATAAACCTGTAAGGAATACAATCGGCAACCCCCAGGTAGTTGTAAGAGCAACAGAAGGTCGTAAAAATAAAATCAAACAGAAAAACACTAGAACAATTCCAACAATTCCATTATTGGTTAAAACACCAAGCCGCATACGGGTTAGCTTTGACATATCCTGGAAAACATCAACCCGAATATCTGCCCCATAGTTTTCATGTATCGTTGCAACATATTCACGAACTAAATCCACCGTTTCAATAATATCGGCATCAATTTTTTTCATTACAATCATGTTTAAGGCCTGCGTACCTTGCACATCATAATAACGTGTCGCTTTTTGTAATTGCTCGGTAATCACCGCGACGTCTTTAAGCAAGAGTGAATCACCACGCTCGTTTGAACGTAAAACAAGGTTAGCAATATCATTAGGATTTTTAAACTCACCAACAATGCGGACTGATTTCTGCCCCTCGGGGGTGTCTATCTCACCACCCGGTGCATTAATATTCCAGCTCGAAAGCAATGTTGAAATTTCACCGACAGAGACCCTGTGTTTTTTCATCTTCTTCGAATCAATCGTGATTCTCAATTCAGCCTTTCGATTACCTTGCAAGGTAATACGCGCAACACCGGGGACATTCAACAAGTCATCTTTTATACTATCCGCTAAGCGTTTTAGCTTTAATTCATCATGCGAACCCGACACTGCAATTTGCAAAATCGGAAATACGGCACCGTCAATCTCCAACACAAAGGGTTCGGTGGGCATATCACTGGGTAGCACCGCGCGATCTACCGCAAGCTGAACATCACTGGTAATGCGTTGCCGATTCGTCGCGTCCGGATCCAACTCTAAAGTTATCGTGGCTGAACCAGGAAATGAAACGGAAGTCATTTTATCAATGCCGCTGAGCGACTTAAGTTCCTGCTCGATGGGAATGACAATCAGTCTTTCAACTTCTTCCGGAGTCGCTCCCGGATAGACAGCAGAAACAGAGATTTGGTCAAGATTCACATTAGGGAAGGCTTCTCGGTTAATATTTAATGCTGCATAAGCACCTAATAATATGAGCATTATCGATACTAGATTAACAACTAATGCACGTTCGACCAAAAACCTCATCATCGCATTCATTGTTATTGAACTCCTTCATTAATAGCAGAAAGCGGAATAACTTTTTCCCAAGTTTTCCCACGAAGTAAGTCTAAGCGGGCATGTCTGCGCGCCAAATCAATACGTTTTTGCTCAAGTAAAAATTCAGCCGTTGATAGATCATTTTCGAATAAAATAAGTTGCTGTGTATCGGTTCTACCGCGACGATATCTCTCAGTGGCTTCAGCCAGCTTACGTTTTTCTTGCTTGATTCGCTTCTGGTGTTCAATGATCGCAGCATTTGTGAAATTGATTTCTTGTTTGAAACCAAGCACGCTATATTTTAATTCACGCTTTATATTTTCAATTTCCTGGAGTGCGATCGATTTATCGAGCATGGCTTGTTGAATTTCAGCATTGATCCCTCTTTTATCCATAGCACGTGTATACTCAATGCCAATTGTTACGGCAAAGTCATGTTCATTAATCGTCGCATTGAGACTATTTTCTCCATAAGCAGACCGTGTGCCTAACGAAGCAATCGCATCCAGTTTATTTTTTTTTGAGTTTCTGATTCTAGCGATGCTGGCATTAGCAAGCTCTATCCGTGCATCTTGCAGCCTGATCGCCGGGGCATGTTTGATCGCAACACTTAATAGTATTTTTTCATTACTCGGCAACGGAGCAAACTGAGAATCCAATATCGGAAGAAACTCAGCGCGATGATCACGCCCCATCAGATTATTAATAGTAACCTGTTGCTGAACCCAGGCTAGCTCAAGATTACTGAGATCTGCCATTAATGTCTGCAATTGAGCATTAACTTGCAGTAGGTCTTTTTCTTCCGCTAAACCGAGTTGTTGATTTTTTTTGATAAACTTAATCAATCGTTTGGTTCTTTTGGCTGCGCGCTGAATATTGTGGACTCCCGCCTGGGTTAACAGCGTCACATAATATGTTTCGATCACCTGAGCAGCAAATTGATCTTTTATCATCAATTTATTTTCAAGCGTTAACTGGGTACCAAGATCCGCACTTTGCAATCCTAATGAATAGATTGGATTGCTTGCATCACGCCACAAAGGTTTACGATAATTGACATCAAGATTAAGGCGATGCGCCGGATTGGGAAAACTGGGGCTAAAAACAAATTCAGAGTCTTCGAGCGAATAGTTTGCAGAAGCACCAATGGAATCGCCATTGTTTAACATTCGATTAACCCCGGATACCGAGCGAAAAACATTTGACGGGGTTCCGGTAAACCCAACATCCCTACTGAGGTTGGTTTGATTGCTTATTTGCCACCCTAACATACTTTCCACTTTGACTTTTTCATAGGTTGCTCGTTCCGTTTGCAAGACAGCAATTTTTAATGAAATATTGTTGTCAATAGCACGCTGCAAGACTTGTTCGATGCTCATGACTTGCGCAAACAAAGCACTTGAATATACCCACAACCCTATTGTAATGAGAGTATAAATATTTATTTTTTGCATAATGTAGCCTGATCTATTGAGTGATTTTTACCGCACGAAAAACAAAATCGGTAATATCATTCACGAGTTTTTCATACGGTAATTCAAAATTTTCGCATTGACAACTTTCAGCATCTGCTAAAGCTGACAGACGTTCGCGTATTGATGTTCCCGCAGCAATAAAGTTGAATGTAGAAACGATAATGATGTGTACTAAAAAAGAATTCGCTTTGCGAAATACACCTTCTTTATAGCCTTCTTCAAGAATATTTTTCACGAACCCTTTCATCTGATTCATCGCTCTAAGCGTATCATTGGACATATTGCTACCGCCCGAGGCGATCTCACGCAGCATTAAAGGCGCGAAATGGGGCTGCCCTAGAATGAAATCTGCGAAGGTTTGAATATAGGCCTTGAGTTTATTTTCAGGAGTCTGCGCTAAGTTAATTCGCTCCGCTGCCGTAGCAACGATTTTATTAATCATATTAAATGTGACCGCATGATAGAGCGCCTCTTTATCGCCCACTCGATAATACATGCTTGACTTGCTCACACCCGCTTCTTTCGCTATTTCATCAACCCGCGCGCCAGAAAAACCCTTTTCCGAAAATTGAATAGCCGCGATATATAATATATGCGCTGTCAGATCAGCAGGGACTTTTTGCGCGGCTTTTACCTTCATTCTAATTCTCGGCTACCCCTGTACTAAATAGTACATGATCACCAAGATTGCACTAAAAGTAAAGTAATTAGTCTGTAACATTTTGTAACTTTTAGTCACTATTTATGAAAGCCATGAGATATTCAGTAGAATAACGGTATTGTAAGGAACGTAGGTATTCCTACGCTCATCATTTATGCCATGCTGAGACACGCTGGAGCGTCAAGGCAATCGGGCTTAAAATCAGCAAGCACTTTAAATAAAAAGCCGTCGTCCCAACCCGTTTTTTTTCCTGGGTTTCGAACAAATCAAACTTCATCTGAGCAGATACTATACGTGTTGAAATTACGCGGAGTCGTTGCACCTAAGCTTAAATAAACCTGGAATCTGCAGTTGGACGGCATGCAGAGTGCGTTTATAAGTGTAAAAAGCAAGACGCGATGAGGCCGAATAGCCCGCTATTGCAACGATTAGCAACGACGCTATTCACGCTTAAAAGCGTGCTACTCATGGCGTAGCACGCTCATCCTCTGAGTGAATTCGACAAACCACCTCATTCGTTTTCTCATCAATCACTTAACGATACCTCATAGCGGTTAACTGCGAAATCTAGGTTTATACAAAATGCAGGGGGGATAAGTGAAACGCATCCACCGTCTTACCCTTCTAAGGACAGACAGTGGGTGCGCTGCGCTTATCCATCCTTATCACTCAAAATATTGGTTATTATTTAATAATGCTTAGTTTTAAGCCCGATTGCCCTGGCTGGGGTGTGTCGTCAATTGACACTAAATATTATTGAATAAAATATCCTTTACTTTTATATTTGTTGGAAAGTGTCCGATATAACCAAATTTTACGGGTTTATTTAAAATTGAAAACTCATCTTTAAGAATCTCTTTACCCGCAAGTTTATTATTCACCTTTAAGTAAATAACTCGATCGCGACGAATGAGTTGAATTGCAACCCATTCAGTGGACGACGCATAATCGCTATATTTGACATCGATCATCGTCGTATTTTCAAATGAATCGCTTCTGCTGATAAAACGGATTTTATCCTTATTCGCTGGAAAATAAATTTTCCACAACTCATTATGCTTGTTAAAGATACCAACAATATCATTTCTAATAAACGAACGTGGATTGACTTTAAAAGACAAAATAAAATCATTTAGAAATGCGCGCTCGGGGATCGGCAACTCTAAATAATCTTCTCCTTTAAGCTCATGCTCACCGGGTATTTCAACTTTAGGCAGAGAAGCACATGAGCTAATCAAGAATAGTATACTTATAAACAAAGTGATAGGTATTGGCATACTGTCTCCTCTATTTTGCATGCGGAGTGGACACTAAAATACGTACTCTAACTTAGTCGAATAATTGATATCCGTTTTCTCCACTAACTGAGGAGGCCGATTGTCGTATTTTATTTGGACATTCAGGTTTAACGAAAGTTTGTTTGATAAGTGGAACTTTATTTTCCCCTCCTCTAATAGCCTAAAATCATTAGGCTCACGCAGTACCGGGTGTAAATAGGTCGTACTGATCAGAGTCACATTTTTTAGCAGTTTCTTTTGCAATACAAGATAGGCATTGCCTTTAATCTCTTGCTGGATCCCGCTGTCGCTTAAATTTTCTTTATCTTTAATATCTTCATAATTATAAAACCCACCTAAACCAAGATAAATCACACTATGCGGTGTTTTATACATAGAAAATCGTAATCCTAGACCCGCAACAGCTCTAAGATTTAGACGAGAAAACTTATCATTTTCCAGTTGAACAAAAAGCTCCCAGTCCGTTTTGGGGGTCAACGCGTGAATACGCCGAACATGCGAATATGTTTTATTTTGATCTTCCCTTCCATTGCTTTCCCCGTATGCATATTGCAAGGTGACAAAATAACGACTTGCATCGTGCTGATAGAGCATATGACCCGTGCCATTGATTCTTACTCTCTCCGAATTACCTAAGGCCCCATTTGCTCCCAGACTAGCACTCCCGGTCAGACCATCAATCGCTTCATTCAAATGCAGCCCTTCCATGCTAACAATTGCATGAGCTGGAAAGCAAACAAGAGCAGCCAACATGAGTAGAATTTTTTTGATCATAATGTTTATATTCTAATTTCCTGGTTTCCATCTCACTATCTCACTTAATCAGAGGCTCCCTAGAATCCGCAGTTGAACGACATGCAGAGTGCGTTATTCATGCCGTAGCGCACTCATCCTCTGAGTGAATTCGATAAACACACTCATTCGTTTTTTAATCAACTGCTTAACGATATCTTATAGCAATCAACTGCGGAATCTAGGATTATAATGTTTGCTATACCCGTAGTGATTGAGATTTCGGGTGTTAAGTGTAACAAATTGCTGAAATACTTTGGAAATATCTAAACACTAATATGACGAAGGAGTAAACAATGACTCAAGAAGCTCAACTCGACTGGGATGCGATAGCGGAAAAGTTTGATTTGTGGCTACCGTACATCGAGCCTGTAGGTAATACACTCATCCACAAGCTTGGTGCGCAAACGGGGGACAAGGTTCTTGACGTAGCTTCCGGCACTGGCGAACCTGCGCTAAGCCTCGCGCACAAATTTAACGATTCATTAACTATTTCAGGCACGGATGCTGCTCAGGGCATGGTCGATGTTGCACAAAAAAAAGCGAAAGAACAAAGACTTAGCAATATACTCTTTCTTCAAATGCAAGCCGAGAATTTAACATTTAATACGACTAGCTTTGATAAAGTGATGTCGCGGTTTGGTGTCATGTTATTTAGCAATCCTGAGCAAGGTTTGCGCGAAATGTATCGCGTCTTAAAACCGGGAGGTACCTGTGCATTCACGGTATGGAGTACGCCTGACACAATGACGACCATGAAGTGGGCATATTACGCACTTAAGAACAAAATTCCCGAAGATAAATACCCACCCTATAAAAAAGCAACAGCATTAAGCCAACCGGGTTTATTGGATAACTGGCTGCATCGTATCGGCTTTAAAAAAATAACGATTGAAAATATCGAGTTTAATTATTGCTTAAATAATTTTGACGATTATTGGGACTTATTAATTGCATCGGATATGCTTAAAATGCAATTAACAATACTAGATGCAAAATCTAGAGTTCAAGTACGCGATGAAATCTATGAATTTTCACAAGCTTATACAACCGAAAAAGGGCTGGTAATTCCGCATCATTATTTACTTTGTTACGGAAAAAAATAGCGGCGATGCAAACCTATTCTGGCATGCTTAGATTGAGAAAAACATGATTAATTCACGTCCTCATTTATTTTCTTTTGCAGAAAAAAAAAGTAAAATTTTATCGAGCATAGATGCACTGGTTACTCGTTTTAGCACTGCAAACAAGTAACTTGGAAAAGTGACATAATATCTCGTTTTTGGCCGCGGACTTTCTAGCGCATGAATGAGTTTTTTAAGTACTGCTTCGGGAGGCAAGGTGAATGGCGCAGCATCGCCATCTTTCACTAATCGAGCTTCTAAGCCGATATATACCCGTGGCGTTATAG
>CAZWUO010000084.1:0-13920 GCA_964636675.1 uncultured Ectothiorhodospiraceae bacterium | reverse complement strand
CTAATAAACCCAATCTGTCTCCAGGTTGTAAAGTGAGATTTATTTTATTGAGTATGATTTTCTCCGCATAAGCGACTTGCACTTCGTCGAGACGCAGCAAGGGACGGGGTAGTTTTTCGTGGTGTTTAAAGCTAAAGTGGAAAGGGGAGTCTACATGAGCAGCGGCGATTAATTCCATTCGCTGCAAAGATTTTAAACGACTTTGCGCTTGTTTGGCTTTGCTCGCTTTGGCGCCAAAACGCCGTACAAAGTCATGCATGTGGGCGATTTCTTTTTGTTGCTTGGCATACGCAGAAGCTTGTTGGGCTAATTGCATCGCGCGGGTTTTTTCAAAAGCACTATAGTTACCGGTATACAATTTCAAGGATTGCTGCTCGATATGCGCGATATGGGTGGTGATGCTGTCGAGAAAATCTCGGTCATGGCTGATCAGTAGTAAAGTCCCTTGGTATCGCGTTAACCAATTTTCTAACCACATGACGGCGTCTAGGTCTAAGTGATTAGTGGGTTCGTCGAGCAATAAAATATCCGAGCGACACATTAAGGCTTGAGCGAGATTGAGGCGCATACGCCACCCCCCGGAAAAGGTGTAAGTAGCTTGTGGTAATTGATCGGTGCTAAAGCCCAAGCCTTGTAATAACGAGGCGGCTCGACTATCGGCAGTATAGGCGTCGATCGTTTCTAACTGCTGATAAATCAGTGCAATTTTTTCTCCCTGATCCGTGTGTTGAGCATGTTCTAGTTGCTGCCGTAGTGAGCTTAGCTCCTGATCCCCTTGCAATACATAATCGATTGCTGCAATGTCTGTAGCCGGTATTTCTTGAGCAACATGCGCGAGCGCAAGCTGCTGTGGGATTGCTAGCTCGCCGCCATCGGCATCAAGGTCGCCCAGGATTAATGCAAACAAGCTTGATTTACCGGTGCCGTTCGCTCCCGTGATGCCGACGCGTTGGCCAGGATGGATGATGATGCTCGTTTTGTCTAAAAGAAGTTGAGGTCCGCGTCGTAGAGAGAGTTGTTTTAAATTTATCATGCTGTGTGTTGTCGTTTAGTCATCCATTAAATCGCAGGTGTTGGAAATTTTGCATTCACCAAAAAACTTTCCAAGGGGTAAGTATACAGCTTGCCATTTTTGCTAAACAATGAAACTTTTTCTGCGGTGGTTTCGCAAATCCATTGTTGTTGCTCAGTCGGTTTTTTTGAAAGCAGCGCATTAGGTGAAAATAATGCGACGTTTATCCCTTGTTTTAAATCCCTTGCAGAAATATATTCAAACGCGTCAATGCCATTGCGACGCATCTCTTCGCCCAGTTGTTGGGTTGCTGCGTATTGCGATGGATCGGTTAAAATATCTTGTTGCTGATTAAATGGAGCTTGTTGTAGCTTTAGTCCATTCTTCGAATAATAGCTTGCGGTAAAGAGCGTATGCTCAGTAATCAGTTTTTTTGCTGGTGGTGCGGTCAGCATACCATGCCAAAAGTAGCAACGATAATAGGCCGTTTCTGCAAACGCTGCGGATTTTGTTTTTGAAGCGTAGAGTAAGCTAGGTGTAAAACGGGGGCCAAATCGTGAGCCGTGTTTAAGCGGAGGGTAACGAAACGGTGTGGCGAGTAAGTAGTGTAGAGCAGAGCTGCTTATAGATGAAGCTGGTTTGGATTGCTCGAGTAATTCTTCGAGTTGTTGTTGTTCCGCTAAATTGTCAACAAGCTGGTTTGTTGCTATTTGTTCCTGGCTTTCGACAATGCGTATTAGCTTGCCTTGGATAATGGTGATAGGTGTTTGATTTTTTACCGTATCCCAAAGCCTCACTAAACTTTACCGCGTAGTGCATCTAAATACTCAAGCACGTGAACTAAGCCAGGTGTATTTAATATTTGAATGGCGGGTACTCCACCGAGGTGACGATTATCGGTGTGCATCCAATGTTTCATGTCGGCGGGTTTGCCTCCTACCAGTACGTATAGGCTGCGATAACAACGAATCAGCAAGAGCGCTAATTCGCCTGCTTTGCTTGCTGGATCTAGTCCACGGGATAACGAGGTTCTGTCTTTGCCGATAATTTTACCGATTTGAGCTTGCGAGAGTCCTATCTCTTTGCCGGCATTGAGCAGTGCTTTGGAGAGAGTGTGTTTTTGATCCGGCGTGGTATTAGTTGTATTAAGAGATAAGCTCATGGTTTTCTCCAAAAAAGATGTGTATGCATCATAATAGAGCAAAAAGTGGCAAATGCAATACAAAAACGAGAAAATGCTTGTTTTATGAACTATATTGCCCAGGGATAAAAAAATACAATCACTTACAAGTTCTCTTGGTTGAGAGGAGATTAAACGGAGTCGTTTGGCCACTGAGTACGTAGGTAAAGTGTTTCTACTTTTTGTCTTGCCCACGGTGTTTTGCGCAAAAATTTTAGGCTGGAGCTGATGCTTGGGTCACTGGTAAAACATTTTATTTTGACATGCTGCGCCAGCTCCTGCCAACCCCATTTTTCCACTAAACGGGTGACGATAGTTTCTAAGGTAATGCCGTGTAATGGATCTTGGGTTATCGATTTATTCATTAGGTTTTATCAGGTTTTTTTTTGGTGTTGATTCTGGCTTCGGCTTTTTTGACCCGAATTTTACTGCCGGCGGTATCTTTGTTGTTGAGGTTTTTCATCGCGGCCTTGGCTTCTCCGTGTTTAGGCATTTCGACAAAAGCAAAACCCTTAGAGCCGCCTGTCTTTTGATCGATGACCAGAGTGCAAGACTGCACAGTGCCGTAAATTTCGAAGAGGACTCTCAATTCTTCTTCGGTCGTGGTTCGAGATAGATTGCGAACGAGTAATTTCATGCGGGTTAAGCGACTCCTTGACGCAGCAAGTAGTCTTCATAATTACCGCTGAAATTGGTTATCCCGATGGGTGTCATTTCAATAATACGGGTTGCCAAGGATGCAACAAATTCTCTGTCGTGGCTGACAAAAACCAGCGTACCAGGATAGTTTTCTAAGGCAAGATTTAAGGCTTCAATGGACTCCATGTCCAGGTGATTGGTGGGTTCATCCATAATAAGAACATTGGGTTTTTGCATCATGAGTTTTCCGAACAGCATGCGCCCTTGCTCGCCTCCGGATATTTTGCTGATTGATTTCTTGATTTCGTCTTGGGAAAACAACATGCGGCCTAATATTGCACGCACGGCTTGCTCATCATCGCTGGGTTTTTTCCATTGGCTCATCCAGTCGAATAAAGACATGTCCTTAATGAAGTCATCCGAATGATCTTGTGCATAGTAGCCGATCTTGGCATTTTCGGACCATTTTACGCTGCCGGTGTCGGGTGCAAGATCGGCGATTAAGGTGCGTAATAAAGTTGTTTTTCCGATTCCATTAGTGCCGATAATTGCGATACGTTCGCCTACTTCGGCTAATAAATTGAAACCTTTGAACAAAGGCTTGTCGTCATATCCTTTGGCAAGGTTTTGCACTTCAAGCGCATTGCGATAGAGCTTTTTGTCTTGGTCGAAACGAATAAAGGGGCTTTGTCGGCTGGATGGTTTGACTTCTGCGAGTTGAATTTTATCAATTTGTTTGGCGCGTGATGTGGCTTGTTTGGCCTTGGATGCATTCGCTGAAAAACGGCTGACAAAAGTTTGCAGTTCAGCAATTTGAGCTTTTTTCTTGGCATTCTCGCTGAGCAGGCGTTCTCTGGATTGCGTGGATGCCATCATGTAATCGTCATAATTACCTGGAAATAAACGCAACTCCCCATAGTCCAAATCGGCTACGTGGGTGCAGACACTGTTCAGGAAGTGCCTATCATGAGAAATGATGATCATGCTGCTATTGCGCTCGTTCAGCACTTTTTCCAACCAACGAATGGTGTTGATGTCTAGGTTATTCGTTGGCTCGTCCAACAGCATGATGTCAGGATTGGCAAACAATGCTTGGGCAAGTAATACACGTAACTTCCAACCTGGCGCAACAGCACTCATTAATCCCGCATGCTGTTCGAGAGGAATCTCCAAGCCCAGCAATAACTCACTGGCGCGGGATTCCGCAGAATAACCGTCTAGCTCGGCAAACTCGACTTCTAGTTCGGCGACTTTCATGCCGTCTTCTTCACTCATTTCTGGCAGGGAATAGATGCGGTCGCGTTCTTGTTTTATCTGCCAAAGTTGTTCATGTCCCATGATGACGGCATCGAGTACGGTATTGTTTTCAAAAGCAAACTGGTCTTGCCGAAGTTTTCCGACGCGTTCATTAATGTCGATAGATACATTGCCTGCTGAAGGTTCTAAATCCCCACCCAATATTTTCATGAAGGTGGATTTGCCACATCCGTTGGCACCGATTAAGCCGTAGCGATTGTGATTGCCGAATTTGACAGAAATGTTTTCAAACAGGGGCTTGGCCCCAAACTGCATGGTGATGTTAGCGGTAGTAATCAAAGGAAGCTTCCGTGGGTCATAAGATAATAATGGGCGCGCATTATGCCACAGAGATGCATAGCATTCATGCAGTAACTGACTAAAATCTGCAGTTTTTTATAGATATCGTAGTCCGGCTGTAGCATTGTTATTAGCCGCACATATAATGAGTTGTTAACTTAGCTGTATATTGGTAGTCTTATGCTCTGTTGATATTCGGTCACTCAGAAGGTGAGTTGGTGGAATATGAGCTATACTGATGAGGCCTTTATCGTACGAATACGAGTTCTCGTGCAAAGGTCTTATTACGAGCGGTGAAGCTATTATGAGTATTGGGCAGAAAGCTGAGAATGATTCCAATTTTATTTTTCTCTTTTTGTCGGGCATAATGCTCACGCTATATAACTTCTTTATACTTTTAGGAATATATTTAATGAATACTGGTACTGTGAAATGGTTTGACGCCACTAAAGGCTTTGGTTTTATTACTCCAGAAGACGGCAGCAAAGATATTTTTGTACATCATACGGCGATTACGGGTTCTGGTTACAAGAGCTTGGATGAAGGACAGCGAGTCCAATACTCGGTGACTAATGGCCCCAAAGGCCCGTCCGCTGCAGATGTAAGCCCAGCGTAACGTAAGTCGGCGCGATCAACACAGTGTTATAAAGAACCCTGCCCAATTATGGCGGGGTTTTTTGTCTCATGCGTTACCAGGGATTCACCCTGTTAACGATACGATAGAAGCATGTATTTATCTATTTAGGTTTGGCCTATTGGTGGGCTGAAAATTGGATAGCTTAATACATGACAGGTTTTCTACGCCCCTAGGTTCGATAACTTCCCACATTTATTTAGACTCAGACTTATATTATGACATTTTCCTCTCTTGGCTTATCCGATCCTATTGTGCGCGCGTTAAGTGATAAAGCCTATAAACACCCTACGTCTATACAAACTCAAGCGATTCCCCCCATCATTGCTGGGCATGATGTAATGGCTGCCGCACAAACAGGGACTGGAAAAACGGCGGGTTTTACATTGCCCCTGTTACAGCTTCTCCTGAAGGGGAAGCTGGCGCAAGCTAATAGTGTTCGTGCGCTCGTATTGGCGCCTACGCGGGAGCTAGCAGCACAGGTCAATGACAATGTCGCGCAATACGGCAAGTATCTTAACTTGCGATCTGTTGCCGTGTTTGGAGGGGTGAAAATAAACCCGCAAATGGTGAAATTAACCCGTGGTGTTGATGTATTAGTTGCTACGCCTGGGCGTCTATTGGATTTATACAGCCAAAATGCGATTAAATTTAATCATCTGGAAGTTTTGGTGCTTGATGAAGCCGATCGAATGCTGGATATGGGCTTTATTAATGATATTCGAAAAATTCTGGCGCTACTCCCTAAACATCGTCAAAATTTAATGTTTTCTGCAACATTTTCAACGGATATTCGTAAGCTGACGAAAGGCTTGCTGAATAACCCCGTGGAAATCGATGTGAGTCCGCGTAATACCACGGTTGCTTTGGTAAAACAAATTGTTTACCCCGTTGATAAAAGCAATAAATCTAAATTATTAACGCATTTGATAAGCAAGAATGCCTGGGATCAAGTATTAGTTTTTACCCGAACGAAACGCGGCGCGAATCGTCTGGTTAAACAGTTAGAAAAAAATAAAATCCATGCGGCGGCTATCCATGGTGATAAAACCCAAAGTGCACGCACAAAAGCGTTAGCAGCATTCAAAAAAGGCCATATCAAAGTGTTAGTGGCAACCGATATTGCTGCACGGGGTATTGATATCTCCGAATTGCCGCATGTGATTAATTTCGATCTACCGGATCTAGCCGAAAACTATGTGCATCGCATTGGTCGAACTGGCAGGGCAGGCTCATCTGGAGAAGCTATTTCTTTAGTCAGTGCGGATGAAGTAGAAGCTTTATCCGACATTGAAAACCTGATTGGTAAATTATTACCGCGAGAGCTTATCGATGGTTTTGCGCCAGATCATTCCGTACCAGAAACTCGCCTAAGCACTAAAAAAAGCAAGCCGCCTCGCCCGCAAAAAAATATTGCAAGGTCGCAGTCTCAGAAGTCTACGACTGGACGAAGAAAATCGACAGTAGCGCGTCGCAGGTCTTCAGCAGTAGCGAAATAAGATCAGGTGTTTTCTTCGAGTGGTAAGGGGGGATGCTCAGGGCAATCGGGCTTAAAATCAACCCATTGCATCCGCAAGCACTTTAAATAAAAAGTCGTCGTTTATACAAAATGTAAGGTGGATAAGTGAAACGCATCCACCGTCTTAACTTTCTAAGGACAGAAGGTGGATGCGCTGCGCTTATCCCCCCTACTTATCACTCAAAATATTGATTTTATTGAATAATGCTTAGTTTTAAGCACGATTGCTCTGGGAGGTATGCTCAGGATGATTATTCTTCATTAATAAACTGATGTTTGTCTGAGACTCTTTTCCATCGCGAATAATATCCTTTATTGGTTTCAATGGAGGTAACGCTCCATTGTGCATTCGGTGTTATCCATGAAAAATAGTTCGCTTTTTCTGCGACAGCGTCACCAAAATCGTGCTCGGGAAGGAGATTTTTCAGGGTGTTTAACGCAGTTTGGTAAGTTCCCTTTGTGACCGGTGATCGAGGGATGTACTCATCATAAGTTCTGAGAACCAGGGTTTTAGTTACTTTGCGCGTTTGCTTGTTTTCTACTTCCGTTTGATAAAGCACCGATACATAATTCGGGGTATTGAAAGTATAGTCTTCCAGCAGGTTTTTGACTTTATCTGATCTGGATAACATGTGTTCGGGAGGATCGCGAAAATCTGTAACGACGAGAAACCCTACCACCATAATAGTTAATGTAAATATGACTGCTTTCATGAGCTTATTTTTTTGCTTAATTAATTTGAAAAAGTTGCTAGGGACGCATCATAAACTGCATTTTGTTTGATGTATAGTATTGTCATAAAGCGATGTTTATACGCCTATGGTGTGGCCCGCTTGGATCTTGTTTTTGAGTGCAATGTTATACTTATCAGTGGCTTATTGTTTTAAAAGATAAGCTTTTACGAGATCGTTCATATAATCCCCTGCCCATTTACCAAAAAAATTCATATTACGTGTGGTGTAGTGGGGAATATCGTATTGTGCGGAACTCATGATGTAGCCTACGTAATCACCATTAAATGAACTTGGCCAAATCAGTGTTTGATTGTTGCGTCCCCACTCAATTAATTCCAGCGATAGTTGCTCAGAGTAGTCTGCGGGGAATCCGACGAAGACGAGTTTACCGATACTTAAAAGGTGGAGATAAGTATTTTCATCGTGTAAGAGTAGTTTTACCAGCTTTGGGTTGAGTTTCCAATTTTCGTTGAGATGAAAAACTGATTCAGGGAGTTGTACCGGCAAGATATTGCTGACGATGTTTGTTGCTGAAATTTGATAGGTTTTTGATGGTGCCTCGTGCTGGCTCAGCATGGCATATAAAAACTCAGCATATTGTTTTATCGCATCTTCGAGAGCGAGTTTATTATCCATAGAAGGTGAGCCGTTACCGCCTACCGAGCCTGCGGCAAATGCCGCGATGCATTGACATTTTTCTTCCATGATATTCGTCAATATTCCGGGATAGTCGCCATTTATTTTGTGGTTTGTCGATTTATATACCGTAGAGTGGGCATTTGCAGAGGCTATGATGGCGAGCGTTGTTTCTGTGGTATTTAAGGTCAGAAAGTGTAGGCTGGTTCGTTGTGTCTGGGGTGATTTATTTTTGTTGAATCTACTCGGTGCGATTTTTTGCGCTAGGGGTTGATCCAATATCGTTTGGCTATAATTCAAGGTGATTGGTGCTAAATTTTCTTGGCTGAGTGTTATGGCTTTGACTAATTGGGTGACTAGTTGGTCAAAATATTCCGCATGAAAACTTCCCAGTGCGAGCTCAGAAGAGAATTTTTTTGAATACCCACCTGGCCCCGAGTGAGTATGGCTTGCGCTGAAAAAAATCTGTTCGCGTTTTAGTCCTGATTTTCTGACGACCTCATTAACCAGCAATGGCAGTGGGAGTAAGAATTCGATATTGAGAAACACGACTTTTTGTGTGTTATTCACCAGGGTAATCGCACGCGCAAATACTCGCTGAGAATGTCCGGTATTGAGTCGGGAGGTTAATGCGCCGTAACCTCCCATGGGTATACCGATCTTGGGTGTAATATCAACTTTTGCTGCTCCGGCCCTGAGTGGACTAGGGTTAAAAGTAGTTGGCAGTTTGCTGACTTGCTGATATGAGTATTGGGAATATGCGGCAGTAGAGTAATGTTCTTGTGTAATGGGATAAGGTATAAAAAAATACCCAATAGTGATGAGAAAAATTCCGGAGATAAAAACGGTTGATAATTTCATGCTTAATTAAACAAAAAGTGGATGGCCATGATCAGGATCTGTGGCTAAGAACTATCACTAAGAACCATGATTAAGAACAGCTAAATTTTTTATGTGTGAAAATACGAGTATACAATGAAAGCGCGCGAACGCGTGAGTTATTGAAGGAGTAATGTGTGTACAGGGGGATGGAGCTTCAATAAACAAGATCAGCTCATTAATCAATAATTGCTTGGTATTTCAGCATAAAGCCAAACGAGCCATGGTATGACGTGTTATTGAATTAGATGATGTGTTGTCGCATTAAATGTGCAACATCGGAAATTTGTATATAAAAAAGATTTTAGTGAAATACATGGTAATCAATAAACCTCTGACGCAATACTTCAATAATAGTATGCACGGGATCCCAGGCAACTAAAGCGGTCAGTAGTGGGTAAGTCGCCATTAAGTGCAGGCTTGCAAACCACTCTACGGTGATAGGTAACAAAAATGCTGAAATGAGTAGCATGAAGCCAAAGGCGGTTCTTGCAATTCGGCTAACGATCGAAATCGTATATAGCGAAATGGTTGTCATAGACATTCCTCTGTGTTCCGTTGGTAATCCCTCCCCCTTAGCGGCAGCACGTCTTGTTTTGTCTGCCCACTGCAATACAGCTATATACCCTTATTTTATTTGACTTTATTACGCTATCTAGGGTTCATCTTATGTTAGCTGCATTCCCATAACTGTGATCATCGGCACAATTTTGAACTTACTTAACTTCTTTAAAAGTTAGCAAGTGCTAGGCCAAGCCTCAAAAAGATATAGTAGGTTAAACCTAGAATCCGCAGTTGATCGCTTCGAAAAGGCGCTATGCGCATGAACACATTAACTATTTGAGTCAATCCAGAATTCACCGATTGGGTGAGTCGTTACGGCCTGTATAGCACCTTGCATTTGGCATTTGGCTGCGTTGCGAATCGTCGCAATAGCCCGGCTATTCCTCCTCTTCGCGCCTTGGCAGACACCCAATGCAAAGCACTCTGCTGGCCGTTCAACTGCGGATTCTAGGTTCAATGAAATCAGCAGGGAAACCCTTGAAATTTAGGGTTTTTATTGGAATATCTCATATTGACAAATTTTTGACTTTTTACGCGATTTTCTATAGAATGCGCCGCCTTGTTGAGTCCTTCAACTTATCTGCACCGCGTTTAGGAAACCTCCATGATTAATCTTGTTGTATCTACCACTAAGTCGATGAAAAACGATGTGCTTTCCGGGCTTACGGTTGCCTTAGCCTTGGTGCCCGAAGCGGTTGCGTTTGCCTTTGTGGCGGGAGTTCATCCCCTTGTCGGTCTGTATGCCGCGTTTATGGTTGGTTTAATCACTGCAGTGATTGGTGGCCGACCAGGGATGATCTCCGGTGCGACGGGGGCACTTGCAGTGGTAATGGTGTCCTTAGTGGCTGATCACGGCGTTGAGTATCTATTTGCCGCTGTGGTTTTGATGGGCATTATTCAGATCACAATGGGTTGGCTGCGCTTGGGTAAGTTCATACGCCTCGTGCCTTACCCGGTTATGTTGGGCTTCGTCAATGGTTTGGCCATTGTTATCTTTCTAGCGCAACTCTCGCAATTCAAAGTGGTTGGAGAAAGTGGCGAACTGGAATGGATGTCGGGGATGGGTCTAGCGCTCTTGGGCGGACTGGTTATTCTCACGATGGCGATTATTCATTATCTGCCGCGTTTTACCAAGGCCATTCCGGCTTCACTGGCGGCAATTATTGTGGTTACTTTAATTGTGACCTTGTTAAACCTGGATACCCGCACGGTTGGAGATCTAGCTTCAATAGCGGGAGGACTGCCTGAGTTCAGTATTCCTGGGGTTCCTTTTACCTTAGAAACACTTTGGATTATTTTACCTTATTCGATTATTTTTGCGTTTATAGGATTGATCGAGTCGTTGTTAACCATGACCTTGATTGATGAATTAACGGAAACCCGTGGTCGTGGTAACAAAGAGTGTATTGGTCAAGGAGTAGCTAATGTGGCCACCGGTTTTTTTGGCGGCATGGGTGGTTGCGCGATGATCGGACAGAGCATGATTAATGTTAATTCCGGTGGTCGTGGACGTACCTCAGGGGTAGCGGCTGCATTATTTTTATTAGCCTTTATTTTGTTTGCATCGGGATTGATTGAAATGATTCCGTTGGCAGCATTGATTGGGGTTATGTTTATTGTGGTAGTAGGGACGTTTGAATGGTCTAGTTTTAGAATACTCGGTAAAGTGCCGAGAGCGGATGCATTTGTATTGATTTTAGTCTCTGGTGTAACGGTGGCGACCGATTTGGCGATTGCGGTTATTGTTGGGGTTATTGTTTCTGCATTGGTCTTTGCTTGGGATCACGCCAAACATATCGTCGTCGAGACCCATGTTGATGACAATGGTTCAAAAGTCTATGTGTTATCCGGCGTATTGTTTTTTGGATCGGTGCATAATTTTAAGAATCTTTTCGATATTCAGAATGACCCGGATGATGTAGTCATCGATTTTGCACGATCACGCGTTGCCGATCACTCAGCGATTGAGGCGATAGATACTTTGGCTGAAAAATATACCAACGCAGGCAAAAAGTTGCATTTAAGGCATTTAAGTCCAGAATGTAAGCTATTACTCGAAAAAGCGGGTGATTTAGTGGAAGTGAATGTGCTCGAAGATCCAAAATATAAAGTGGCCGATGATAAGCTTGCGTAGTTCTGAGTTTGTACAGCCCTGGCGTGGTGAGCAGTCATTAATGTCCCCTAGCGGTCCTGAACTGCTCTCTAAGTCCTACAACCAATAAATAGGTATCGAATGAACACCGATCATAAACTCGAAGACCAGCTGTTTACGATTAGAGACTTTGTGCGTTATGGAATTAGCCAATTTAATCAGCATGCGCTGTTCTTTGGTCATGGCACGGATAACGCGCTAGACGAAGTTTCTGCGCTTATCTTATTCGCATTAAACCTACCCGCTGATATTCCTGGGCATTTTATGGATGCTCGTATTGTGAGTACAGAAAAAAAACGGATTCTGGGACTCTTCGAGCAGCGCATCGAAAAGCGCATACCCACCCCCTATTTGACCAATGAAGCGTGGTTTGCAGGTTTGTCTTTCTATGTAGACGAAAGGGTCTTGGTGCCACGATCACCGATAGCGGAATTGATTAATAATAAGTTTCAACCCTGGGTAGAGGCTACTCGCTTAGAAAATATACTCGATCTTTGTACCGGCAGTGCATGCATAGCAATAGCGTGTGCGCAGCAGTTTCCGGAGGCTGAGATCGATGCAGTGGATATCTCTACGGATGCATTAGATGTTGCGCGGATCAATATCGATGAGTATGCGTTGCAAGACCAAGTGTATTTAATCGAGTCAAATTTGTTTACAGCGCTGGCTGGCAGGAAATACGATCTCATCGTCAGCAACCCACCGTATGTGGATGAGCAAGAATTGTCGACAATGCCTCGGGAGTTTCAGCATGAGCCTGAAATAGGCCTAGGTTCTGGCAGCGATGGCCTTGAGATTACCCAGCAGATTTTGCATCAAGCAGTGGATCATTTAACCGATCATGGCGTGCTTATTGTTGAAGTGGGGGTGAGTGATGAAGCGCTCATCGAACAGTTTCCGGATATGCCCTTTACTTGGCTGGAATTAGAGCAGGGTGGCACAGGTGTCTTTTTGCTGCATAAAGCGGATTTAGAGAGTTTTTTTGCAAACCGTTAACAGACCCCCCCTAGTCATCGGCTAAAAATGTAATCGCCTCGTTGTTGCCATTTTTGCTTCCTATTTGGAGTTTTAAGGTGAAAGTGGGACGATAATGATATTTTGTCAAGTTTGTTTAGCCTAGAATCTGCAGCGAACGGCACTACTGTAAACTTGCAATTTGCATTACAATTAAAAAATCTCAATACAGAAATATTTTAGAAAACTATGTCAGGCAACTCCTTTGGAAAAGTATTTACGCTCACCACTTTTGGTGAAAGTCACGGCCCAGCTTTGGGTGGCATTATAGACGGCTGTCCGCCGGGCTTAGCGCTGTCCGAAGAAGACTTGCAGCGTGACTTAAATCGACGCAAACCGGGAACATCGCGGCATACCACGCAGCGACGTGAAGCGGATCAAGTGAAAATATTATCCGGTGTTTTTGAGGGCAAAACGACGGGTACCCCGATTGGCTTGTTGATAGAAAATACCGACCAACGCTCGAAAGATTATAGCGACATTATGGCTAGCTTTCGTCCAGGTCATGCGGACTATACGTACCAGCAAAAATATGGGGTACGAGATTATCGTGGGGGAGGGCGTTCCTCCGCCCGTGAAACAGCTGTACGCGTTGCGGCGGGTGGTATTGCAAAAGCTTATTTAAAACAGATCCTCGGTGTCGAGATTAGGGGTTATTTAGCGCAGCTCGGCCCGCTTAAAGCCAGTCAATTTAATTGGGCTGATGTCGAGAAAAATCCCTTTTTTTTTCCAAACTTGGCGCAAGTTGAAGAACTGGAAAATTATATGGATGCCTTGCGCAAAGAAGGTAATTCGATCGGTGCGCGCATTAATGTCGTTGCGAGTGGTTTACCGCCGGGTTTGGGTGAACCGATTTTTGATCGCTTAGATGCCGATATCGCGCATGCGTTAATGAGTATCAATGCCGTAAAAGGGGTGGAAATCGGTGCGGGCTTTGATTGTGTCGAGCAGAAAGGAACCGAACACCGAGATGAGATCACGCCGGAAGGTTTTTTGAGTAATAATGCGGGCGGTATCTTGGGTGGTATTTCAACCGGGCAAGAAATCATCGCGAGCATTGCATTAAAAGCAACTTCAAGTTTACGCTTGCCGGGGAAGAGTGTTGATATCCACGGACATGCCATCGATGTTATTACCAAAGGTCGCCATGATCCTTGTGTGGGCATACGTGCTACCCCCATTGCTGAGGCCATGTTGGCTATTGTCTTAATGGATCATTTTTTACGCCATCGCGGACAAAACCAAGAAGTCGTTGCGACGACACCGGTTATTCCTGCAGCTGTTCTTGATCTGGATAAATAATGCAGCCTTTAGGGTCTGTTGACGTTTCATTCCCCCCCCCCTGTTGCGCCTAAAAAAAC
>CAZWUO010000083.1:0-13941 GCA_964636675.1 uncultured Ectothiorhodospiraceae bacterium | reverse complement strand
CCATACCCGAAAAACCGAGTATCCCATAATGCGCAGTCATGCCGCCTGACTCCACTTTTACCCACGTATTATTGGGCATATTTTGAATGATTGGGTCAATAGCATTGGCATTCGTGCAAACGGTTAAGATCAAAGGAAAAGCCAAAATGGGACGTAATACGTAGCGATAGCGCTTGGATAAGCCTCTCAGTAAAACCATAGCTAATAACAACATTAATACCTCTAGCACACCAAAGGAACTAAACCCGACAGAGGTCTCGCCAGTACCTATATCCTTCTCATCATCAGTACCAATGGTAACATCACCATTATTATCCGATCCTGGATCTGGCGTTGGTGTCGGATCAGGCGCTGGTGCTGGATCAGGCGCTGGTGCTGGATCAGGTGTTGGTGTCGGATCAGGCGTTGGTGTCGGATCAGGCGTTGGTGTTGGATCAGGCGTTGGTGTCGGATCAGGCGTTGGTGTTGGATCAGGCGTTGGTGTTGGATCAGGCGTTGGGCTAGGGTTAACTACAACACCCTCAGGCTTAACAAATACGCTATACATGCTATTTGCGCCAAAGTTACCACCCAACGTCACCACACCTTTCGCAAACCCCTTGTTGTAAACAACCCGATCACCGTCATTTGTACTTATCACTTCACCTGTCGCGTACCAATCCGACATCCAGCTAGGCAAGCTGCTGGCACGACTGTCATAAGCAATATAAACAACTACCGGCAGATTAACCTCAAAAGATAAAAAATCTTCAGTCATATTATTTTTATCATCATTCGCTGTTACTAGATAATCCAAACCAAGATAAAGCACAGGAATTGAAGTAAAACCATATCCTCGATCATTATAGACCAGCTCACCTTGCGCAAGCTTAGCCCATTCATAACCCGTTACACTCGTATTTGTAAGTTCAAAACCAGTCGCAACCGTCAGATCTATCTCTACGGTACTGTCAACAGCAATCATATTGGGCGTGGAAGCCAAATCATAAATTCCGTTAACCGTTAAGGTATAAACCTGATCCTCAAGCAAACCGGCCGTAGCTAATGTTAATATTCGCTGAGTAGCATCCAAGCTCGCACTATTTAGTCCAATAAAAGGGGATAACGAAAAATTACTTAATGTCGTTGCATCCGCTGCAGCAACCGCTTCACTGAAGGTTAAAATAATCGAAGACAAGTCTGGAGAAACAGTTACCGAGTCAAGTACAGGTGTCGTGGTATCGGCACTCGTTGTCACTTGTGCCGTAGCACTTAGACCACTCTCAATGTTTACCCCGTTGACGGCACGTATTCGATATGAATAAGCAGTAGCTTCCGCTAAACCAGCATCTATATATTGCAAGCTTGTGCTTTCACCAATTTTTGCTCCGTCTCGATACACATAATATCGACTAATACCGCTTTCCATATCTGTCGCGGCTTGCCAGCTCACGGTCACAGACAACAAACTAGATTCCGTTGCACTTACTGACACAGGGAGAGAAGGCGCAGAGGTGTCAACTACTGAATCCAAATTGCGATAAATTTGAGTTTTTATGGTATCGAGCGCACTCGTATCACTGGTTGCAAACGGACTATTTGGATGCCACACAATTTCGGTACCAGCGTAAACCAAGTCCACACGGCCATCACCATCAAAATCACCAAAACCACCACTACCTCGCCCAAGATGTAACAAACTATCTCGATGTGCACGAACCATGATGCCAGTTCCGTCGTTAATATACAGGCGCGACTGGTAAAAATAGCTACCCATGCGCTGATGCCCCATGAAAAAGATATCAGGATAACCGTCGCCGTTAAAATCACCCGACGTAATCCCATTAATTATTATATTCCCTGCGCCTCCTTCTGGGTCCTGCCAATCAACAAAATTTTGCCCAGTACCATCTTTGTTATACAGTATAAAAAAATCGTAGTGTATCCATGGACTGCCTTCAGGACCGTCATATTTTTCATGCGATCCGGCAAAAGCAATATCGAGATTACCATCCATGTCAAAATCATCGACAACATAACTGCCATTATCCATACCAGCGTCAGAGGAACCTGGGCCACCTGGAACATTCGCCAAATGAGCTGCAGGCTGAGCGGATATAACACCATTGATATTTTTATGCCACTGGCTGTAAGCTCCCTTTGAACTAATAAAATTACCAAACTGCGCACAGTTCCCACCCGCTAAAATATCCTGGTAACCATTGCCATCAAAATCCGCAATTTGCAAACCACCATCACACACATCGTTGACAAAGTCATTTTGCATACCCACCCAACTACTGCCATTCCATGCATAATAAAGTGGCGCACTGCCGCGAGTGTTAACGATTTCTAGATTGCCGTTATTATTTAAATCGCCCATGGCAATGTGTCTGCCAACAAAGGGCAATGTCTCTAATGAAAAACTAAAATTTCCGCCATTGGTACCTACAACTGTCTGTTGATTGGTACCAAATGCAACGACAAAATCTAAATCCTGATCATTGTCATAATCACCTATTCGCATTAGGATCTGCATATCGGTGGACTTTAAATTTCCAATTTGGGGTGAAAATTCCCGTGCCAACTCAAATCGGATATCACCAGGGCCAGTGGAAATATTTTTGTAAATCCGCACCTTGCTCTGTGCAGTGCTCGTATGATTAAAGTGCCCAGCCATAATTATATCGGCCTTGCCATCATTGTTAAAATCACCGACACGAGTCGTCCCCAAGTACATACCGGGAATGCCATGATTATTCACTTCCACAATATTGGGAATATTAGTATCTGCCAATGCGCTTCCGCCCATCAGCAAGGATAAAATAAGGATGTATTTATTGAGAGACGATTCATGAATTGATAAATTCACGAGTTTTTTCTGTCTATTTAAGGCTTTATTTAATTTTACCACTATTACTAACTCCCTGAGCGGTGACCATTCAGTCTTGGACGCTCATTAAAATTGGTTATCAGGTAACGAAGCTCGCATTCCCTTGAGCTGTTGTTGTGAGTAATTACGGACAACTCACATTCTTCCTGGTTGACAAGGATCACAATTGAGTTCAAAACAGTTCACAGTTTCAGCTAATTCAGTACTTATTAAGGACGTAGAGGTATATGTCTGCGGTAATACAGCGATATGATAAGCTCAATTTTTGTTTCTCTCTTCATGTGAAATCATATTATATATTGGGTACTATATCTATCGACGCATCAATAGATCAAATTTAGCTCAATCAGACGACTGCACGACAAAACCCCATCAAGGCCACCACCTTATTAAGCAAAACATGCGCCATATCATTTTTTTACTTGTTTTTCAATATGTTATAATAAAATAACATAGTGGAACTCAGATAAGAAACCGTCTCTAAAAAGAGACGATAAATGCAAAATCAAGCATCGAAATATTATGAATGACGCATCATTAAGCTCCTTTTGATGATGTATTAAGCTAACTACTCGATATCTAATTGATTTTGCCAGACCAAGGATCTGTCGCTATTTCACGAAATAATGACCTCGTGCCTCACACCCCAAATAACTGGATTTATTAGGTAACGGTTATTTGGAGTTTGAGGTATGAGCACATTGTCAAGATCATTTTTGATAGGGAGTGGGTAACGCTTTTATTTCAATAGTGATTTAACAAAGGGCATGGGATCTTGCCAACTAAAAACCGCGCATGAATCAATAGTGACTAAAGACTTAATATAATCAAACCAACCCAGTCTTCCTGTCCGCACATAACCGACAGACCGGGAAAAACACAAATATAGGTCACTACTAAAATCAATCCAGTTTAGCTTTCTAGGAGCACGCTGAAGATGCGTTATTTTTTCCTCAATGAGAACACATAAAAAGTCTCGTTCGGCTCCCAAAGACAGTGGATATTGCATCCACGGTCGGGCATTAATTTCAATCAAAAAATACTCATTGCGTTCGTGTGAATACAAAATTTCGATCTCCCCAACACCAAAATAATTGAGCGCTTGGCAAACTCTCTCTCCAAGTTTAGTAATTTCCGCGTTTTCCACAACTTGAACATAACTGCCAACGGAACATTCTTCAGGAGAAGGACGATTCTTAAGTGTTACAACAGAACTAATATCTTCCTCCCTGCGCGCAAAACCAAAAGCATACTGACTTAGAGTATCGCCAAGCAAAGACTCTGTCACTACATAGGGAACACTCCTATTTGAAAAACATCTCACCCACTTAAGGTATTCCTCCTCACTGGTTATACTCAATGCTTTTGGGATATCAGAATACAGCGTCGAAGTTTTTCCTGGCCGAATAAAAACACGACGTCCCGCTGCCAAAAGCTCATGGGCAAATTCATCGACCTTGCCACTCGCTTGTTCTCTATATTGAGGAATAGAAAAACTATTTTTTTTACACCAATCTGTAAACATTTGTTTATCGATGCATATGTCTATCACCTCATTCGAGGGACATAACAACGTATATTGCTGCTCCAATAGTTGGATGCGCTGATCACGTAAATATTTAAGCCAATAATCGCTCGTAGGAATAATATAGGTGCCCACGCAATTCGCCCTGATAGCTATATTTTGCAACACATGATCTGCATTACAAAAAATAGCTTTACCCTTCACATAACGAGAATAAGAGGCGACACCCTGTTCCGTGTCGATTAACAATAACTGCATTCCTATGCTTGCGGCATGTCTTAACACCGCTAGTGCAGTCACACTACTTCCTAAAACAACAAGCAGTTTATCATTCATTCGGCAAAGCCTCGACCTAACACCAACACTTACTTAATCGAATAAATCATTTTCAATGATATTTTCAAACTGTTCGGGCTTGCGCAACACGGTTACCTTGGAGTCTTTTAGCATAATCACTTGAGCACGTGGATTTGAAAAATTCATCTGGTTAGGAATAAAATATGCGCCAGAATCCATAATGGCTAAAACATCACCCTTATCCAACTTGGGAAGCTTCTTATACTTAAACAAGATATCATTTGGGTGACACAAAGGTCCAAATAAACGATACCAACCCGAATACAAAGAATGACGCATCTTGGTTACAGGAAATACTTCATGGATTTCATAACCCAAAGGCATGGTAATATTTTTACCTCCATTCATAATCACCATCGGAGACTCAGTATCAGCTTGTTTAATCGTGAGTATTTTTAACAAAAGACACTGGGCACTAGACATCATTGCGCGGCCAGGTTCAAATATAATTTCCGGTGCATTATCAGCATCCGGGTCATAATATTTGGTCACCTCCTGCATAACTGCAGCAGCGTAACTTTCTATAGAGGGATTAGAATCCGGCGTCACCATTAATGGTGGATAACCATTAAGGATAAGTTTTTCATCCATCTCACTCATTTCGTATACTGTGGGCACACCAAATCCACCACCAAAATCTAGATACTTAATTGTGATACCTAGTTCATTTTTCAACCTTTGCGCAAGCTCTAAAACTTCTTTGATTGCCTGAACATAAATATCTAATTCTTTAATGCCTGTCCCCAGGTGGATATGTATTGCACAAGGATTTAAATGCTGTGCGTTCACTAAGCGTTGAAATGCTTGAAATGCCTCACCACTGGCGATGTTGATTCCAAATTGAGATGACCAACCCACTGAAGTAATAACCCTCACAGCGACATCTTGATCTATCTTGTGTTTTGCCGTCAAAGACTCCAAAATATCAATTTCATCGAAACTATCTATATTAATCAATTTAATATTTCGAGATACTGCTAGCTCAAGACTGTCGTAAGTTTTTGCAGGACCATTGAATATTATGCTATCAGCCGACACGCCTAATTTAAGTGCTAACCATAACTCAAAATGTGAAATAACTTCCGCATTAGCCCCTAACTCATGCAAAACAGCTAAAACGCCCGGGACAGGGTTAGTTTTATAAGACAAACCTATAGTGACTTTAGGGTAGTGTTTTTGGAATGCTCCAATGAACTTTGTATAGTTTGTTTTCAGTCGATCGTAATTTACCACATGTAATGGCGTACCATATTGCTCAGCCATTTCTTGAAGATCGATACCTTGCACACCGAGATGACCTTGTTCATTACATTCCAGATCCCACAGTGTTTCTGATAGAGCCCCATACCTTTTATGACGCTGTCTTTTTTTCAAATCCTTTTTATGGACATAATTTAGCAACACAGTCTTTATTAGTTTTTTTACCGGGTACAGCATTAGCATTCCTTTTTGAGTACCAATTAATTAGCGATTTTTGATTAAGTCAAAAACCTCATCAAAACCTGCTCTGAAAATAACCCATGTGAATAATACGTAAACTAATCCGCCGACAAGAACTAATAGAATCAAGCTAACTAAATCTGATAACAAGCTATCTAATAAGAACGACAGATAATTTATGCAGAAAAACATAATGGTCGCAACAATCGCGGGACGTGCCATCTCTCTAAAAAACTCAAGCATGGTGACATTTATTTCTTTAACACAATTATGAACCATAGCCACTATCACTATTGGAAATGCCACCACCCATGAATAAGCTATTCCTATAGTCCCCCATTGACTACCAATCAAAAAAGCGATAGGCATTACAATAACAGCTACAGCCAGATTCTTCATACTAATACCTGGTTTACCGATGCCTTGCAACAAAGGTGGAAATATATTACTCATCATACGCAGAGGCATAATCAAACATAAAATAAAAAAAATGGGAATTGCCTCTAACCACTTTTCTCCTAACAATACAGTAATCATTTCTTCCGCAACTGCAGCCATTCCAAAAAAGATAGGGAATACACATATGCTAAGAATCCGCACCGATTTTAGAAAATACTGTTTTACTGCTTGTTTATCACTTTGCACCTTGGCAAACGCCGGGAATGCCACGGTGTAAAGCACTTCTCCCGTTTTATACATAATCAATGATGATAAATGCATTGACACGGAATAAATACCTAATGAAGTTTTATCTAGTATCTTGCCAACAATTAAAATATCTGATTGATTATAACCAAACCAAAGCATTCTCTCACCAGTTACAAAGCCGCCAAATGCCAGCGCATCTTTCATTCCTCGAAAGCTAAAGCTAGGAAAAATTTTAGTCGGCCTAACGATATTCATACCTATCGCTCTTACCGTAGCATCCCCCAGAGCAGCCCACACTAATGACCACACACCTAGGCCAGCATACGCGCAACTTAGCGCAATAACGCCTCCGCTAACTTGACCTATTAACTGAACAATTGATTTCTTTTTAAGCTCAAGCTCTCTTTCCAACAACGCCATGGGTACCAGTTCAAAAGATATAATTAAGAACTGCAAAGCCAGCACTTGGATTAACAAAGTGAGTCTATCATCCTCAAAAAACCAAGCGATACTACCGGCACTACTAAATAACAAAGCAAATAATAATATGTTGGCAATTATAAGTAAGCCGAATATTTTTTTTAATATAACTTCATCGAGTTCTTTGCGTTGCACAATAACTGCGCCAAGACCTAGCTCACTAAACATCACCATGAAGTTTATAAAAAGCAAAGCAATCGCCATCAGGCCATAATCTTCGGGTGATAACATTCTGATAATCAGAATTGTCATGCCCCAGGTAATCAACTGACCTAGCAACTTAGACGCGGCACTCCATTTAAGTGCGTGCAATACTTTATTTCTCAATTCCACTCGATATTTTTCTCTAAGCTTGATTCATTAAATTTCAACCGACCCTAAACTTCGTAATTATCTGCAGATACTTTGCTAACAACATAACGAAATTTACCAGATTTTTCTTCTGGAATTTTATCGACTAAGTCTACAATCACTTCGACATCCTCTCCCAATCTTGCTTTAAACTTCGCAATGATCTCACTCTTAATTACATCACTAAAACCAGCACCTGGACTAATTAACAACCTAGTCAGTTCAATACTTTCCTGAACGATTTTGAATTGTTCAATTTCTGGAATGTCTCTAACAGCATAAATTAAAGCCAAGCCATGCATAACCGTGCCATCTTTGGCAATCACAAAGTCCGTCGTGCGCCCTTGCACATCCTTTAATAGTGGTAAACCACGACCGCATGCACATTGCTCATCAGATAAGGCACCAACATCTCCGGTTCGATAACGTACAAAAGGGAAATCTCCAGTCGCTAAATGGGTAATAACAATTTCACCATATCGTCCACTCGGAAGCTGTCTACCATGAGCATCTACAATCTCAACAACAATATCATCTGCGGTAATATGCATTTCCCCGGAAGGACATTGGTGAGCAATAAAACCGGCATCCCTTGCCCCATACCCATTAGCAACAGGACAAGCAAAAACTCTTTCTATTGTCTCTCTTTGCTGTTCGTACAATTTTTCAGAAGTAACAAAAGCGACTTTCAAACCAACATCCTTAAACGAAATACCCTTGCGTAAGGCATAGTTAGCAATATGCGTTAATGCCGACGGATAACCAAATATCATTTTAGGCTTATAATCGTTGATACTTTTAATAAAACCTGCCAAGGTTTTCTCATTCATCTCGAAGGCTGGTAACAATTTTGAACGTAACAATTGATCTCGCACTGCTTTTACACGATCTTGTCCATCAACCTCAATAGGAGAACCCCAAACGACTATCTCGGGATCTCCTATATCCACCCCCCACCACCGTGTTGCTCGCCACTTAGATGCCACATCATGACTGGTACGGCCTTTTCCTATATAAAACACCAGAGGTATGCCTGAAGAACCTCCCGTATTATAACGAACTAACTCACCACAGCTATCACGTTTCAACTCTTCTAGGTGATCACGAATAATAGGCTTTTCCAATAAAGGAAGTCTCTCAAGGTCTTTTACACTGATAACATCATTTGGATTAAAAGCAAGTTTTGAAAAAAGTGTTTTATAATAAGGAACGTGCTCATTTATATCTAACAAAAACGCCTTCAATTTATGTAATTGAAGCTCTAGTATTTTTTCCTTGGGCCACCATTGCACTTCTTCCATTTCTCTGCGCATACTAACAGAAGTATGATTCTTTAATTTTTCATGCAATGGAAAAATGACAGTTGATACTAGCTTGGTATATAAGCTCACAAGCAATAATCCTTACGATACAATCTTTCATATAACTCGATATAACAAGACGCCGCTTTTTCTACACCATAAAAGTTAACACATGTTTCTCTGCCAGCTGCCCCTAAATGTTGACGCAAATCAAGATCATTTGATAACAGCAATATAGCTTCCATTATTTCCTCAGCATCCCCAGGCTGCACCAGCACACCATTCTTCATATGCTGTATGACAGATGGAATTCCTCCCACGGGCGTTGTAATAACTGGCATAGCATATGCCATAGCTTCAAGCAAAGAGATGGGCAAACCTTCCGCATAAGAGGGTAAAATAAATATATCGGTATCGATAAACCAACGTAATTTTTCCTTCCCAACAGACGTCCCCATCCACTCAATTTTTTCGGTTAATTGATTATCCGCAATATGCGTTTTTATTTTTTTACCAATACCAATATCTTCTTCACCACCAACAAGGAATATTTTTATACCAGACGGCAACTTCTCTGCCACAGTTAGTAAATCCCATACCCCTTTTCTCTGGCATAGATTACCAAGAAACAATACTCGTATTGAGGACGACGCAATTATAGCTGAGGAGACTTTAGGTATAGGCACTCCGTTAGCTATCACTATATATTTTGCGCCACTAACACGAGCCTCAAGCGTATTTCTCCACTCTTCCGACAACACTACGACCGCATCAGCTATTCTTAAAAACCAAAACGCTAGCTTTTTCTTGATGGGTGTCAAGTCATCCAAAAACTCATCAAATTTTGCACCATGAATATGCAATACGCCTTTAACTCCCTTAGCCTTCGCTAACAGCATCAGTAAACTATCTAAAAAAAAAGATAATCCACTACAGGTATGTATATGAGCAATCGTATGATTTGAGCGCTTTATTATTCTCAACCAACCATACCATAGTTTAAATCTATGTATGATCGCCGTAACGATACTGCGATTCTCCTGAGTCGCTTTTTTAGTGTCAAATAACTGCAAATTTACTCGGCTGGCCAAGGATGAGTTATTCATATCAAACAATACTGAGGCCATGCCACCTATCGCTGGAGGAGTCGGACCAGACATCACTACGTGATATTTTTTATTTTGCATATATTCATCTCGACTGTAAGGCTAAAGCTTCAGGTTTTCTCTGGAGCAGGGAAATAACTTTTTATTTTTAGATTCAATCGATGAAATTTGTGACCGTGAAATGGTCTCAATAATTACTGCACAACCTTCACTTAGACAAATATTTTCTATATTTACCTTGGCAAAGGATGAAACCCTGGCTTTCTTTGCAGGCTATTATATACCTGCCGGTATCGGCTAACACTTTTACCCCAATTCCGTTCTTTTTCAACATACTCTCTGCCGTTTAAACGAAACTGAGACCAACTCTCTGAGTTTTGCAAGAACTCGACGACGACTCGAGATAAATCCACAGCACTGCCTGCCTTAAAAAGAAGGCCATTGCTGCCATCATCTATCAGCTCTTTATGTCCTCCTACATCAGAAGCAACAACTAAACGTCCCTGGGCCATCGCCTCTAATGGCTTTAGTGGCGTAACTAACTCAGTCAAACGCATAGACAAACGAGGATAAACAAACACTTCTACAAGATCATAATATCGCTGGACTTCATCATGAGGTACACGGCCAACAAATGTTACATTAGCTTCGAGACCTAATGACTTAGTTTGCGCTTTAAGTGCGCCTTCCTGTAGACCACCACCCACTAATAATAAATGAACATTAGGTATTTTTTTGATAATCAACGGTAAAGCATCGAGCAACAAACTAAGACCCTCGTAAGCGTAAAAAGACCCTATAAATCCAAGCACACATTTATCGAGAAGCTGCAATTTTTCTACAAGCTCATTGTTAGGTAAAAATTCGTTAACCGTAAATTTTTCTATATCTACCGCATTTGGAATAACAGTGATGCGTTCACCGGAGATGTCTCGCGAGATAATGTCATTTTTCAGTCCATCACATATCGTGGTAATAGCATCTACCCGTCGCAAAACATACGTTTCCAACGCACGAGAAAGTTTATACCTCAAATTACCTTCCGTCGTTGTACCATGATCAACAGCGGCATCTTCCCACGAGGCACGCATTTCATAAACCACCGGTAAACCATTTTTTTTAGCAACATTCAGCGCCGCTAAACCATTTAAACAAGGAGAGTGAGCATGTAATATATCTGGCTTTTCTTTTGCTACCACTTCTTGTAAACGTTTGCTTAAATCCTTCACCACAGCCAATTGATTCAATACCGGTAGTTTTGCAAGCAAGGAACTGCGAGTAAACGTTCGGTAAAAATGAAGCCCGTCAACCTCTTCTTCCTCTTCTTTATTGACATAATGCTTTGTGCTGGTTATATGGCAAGTTTCCCAACCTAATTTTCTTTGTTGTTCAATAATAGATAGAGTGCGAAAAGTATAACCACTATGTAAAGGAATCGAATGATCTAGAATGTGCAGTATTCTCATGCCAACAACTCTTATAAATTATTAGTTTGGAAAGAGGGTGTTATTTACGTCTAACCCAGAGAACAAACTGCCGCAACAATGCCAAACCACTTAAAGATATAACTGCGACTAAGATGAAAAAATAAGTCCTATTTGTGAAGAGTTTTTTTATATCCTCTGCATTAGTATCTGTAGGTATGATGTGAATTTTCGGATGTATACCAATCAAAATCGCAGCCATCTGCTCCGCTGCCCGACCAGCGAGACTGAAAATTTTTACGACAGGATGAGCATCATAAGTGTATACGTCATTTCCCCACCACAAAAACATTTGATCCACTCCTCGGTCAAAATAGTCAAACAACATACCTTCATCACGAAAACCAAAATATTTTTTCACAATGGGATTAACAATGATTCGTTCTCGTTTTCCGTCACGCAGAACGTTAATGAACTCCAATACCGACATAGGCAGCTGGGTTTCTTTATCTGTCACATAAAAGGAATAAAAAGTATCGATCAACACCCATTTTTTCAGACTTTCATCATATATTTCACTCAACGCATGACCGGCACCAAAACCATCAAAGGCAGTACCCCACTCACGCACCGGAATTTTCGCAGCATGAGCAATAGCATTAAAAACCTGGGTGTAATCAGCGCAATAACCTTCGCCTTCAGCGAGCATAACTTTATAAGTTTCAATAGTACTGCTCTTGATAGCATTGCCTTTAAGTGGGCCTTGTCGCAAATGACGAGCAATCACCAAAGATTTTTCAAAGTTGCCAAGTTCACCGCTTGTGGCCAAGATTTGTTTTTTTACATTTTGGAAAAACGCGGGCACTTGCTGAGTTTCTTGTTTGTAATCTTTCGGCTCATTGCCAGGCAACCACTTAAAATCCCCTTCCTGCCCAATTTCAGCGATAAAAGAGTTTCTAATTTTTGCCACTTCCCTAAACGGAGTGATCATATCCACTAATAAAGCAAACGCCACTACCAGCAGTAGTAAATAAATCACGCTGGCTTTGATTGATGGGGATTTTAGGTGTCGGTGTTTCATATCATTATTGAGACTATTGGCTACTACCAACATGCTCCCCAGTATTGCGCTTTGACCTCAGCCTTTTGCGGCATATCAACCAAATCTATCAATAATTGATGTTCGCTCGCTTTTTCAGTAACCGCTTGCATAAGATGTTTATCATTGAGTCCCACAATAATTATTTCAGAAGATTTAATGACATCATCAAGGTCATCACTCATTAGAGCTGAAATATGAGGAATAGTTTCTTCGATATAACGTTTATTAGCACCTATCAAACGGGCGATATTAACTTCTGGGTCATAAATTTTTAGACGAATACCTTTACCAATAAAACGCTCAGCAACCGTTACCAAAGGACTCTCTCGTAAATCGTCGGTTCCACTTTTGAAACTTAACCCAACCATACCCACTTCACGTTTGCCTGAGGCCAATACTTTATCAATGGCATGATCAATATGCACCCGGTTACTGGGTAAAATAGCACTTAACATTGGCAAGTCGATATCATTGTCTATACCCATGCGCGTAAGAGCACGTAAATCTTTTGGCAAACATGAGCCACCAAAAGCAAAACCTGGCTTCATATAGGCTGTAGATATATTTAATCGTGTGTCTTGGCAAATTAAATCCATCACTTCATGTGAATCCACCTCTAGGGATTGACAAACCCGCCCAACTTCGTTGGCAAAGGTGGCTTTAAGCGCATGAAAAACGTTACAACATACTTTTAACATCTCAGCAGTTCGAATAGTAGGAGACAAAAAGTCTCCTGGAAGATGCTCAAAGATCTGCTGTACAATGGCTATCGAGCGTTCCGAATCTCCTCCAACAACCGTAAAAGGAGGATTATCGTAATCTTTGATCGATGAACCTTCACGCAAAAACTCAGGCTGAAAACACAAACCAAAATGTTCACCTAACCGTTTACCAGAGTATTTTTCTAAAATGGGCTTGATCAAACCCTCAACCGTACCAGGAACAACGGTAGAACGAACAACGAATACGTGATAACCGTCTTTGTCTTTTAGCGCACCGCCCATTTGTTCTGATAATCGCTTTACTGCGCCTAGATCCTGGGCTCCATTGGATTGTGATGGCGTACCGACACAGATAAAAGAAACTTTGCTATTATGAATGGCATAGCGAGCATCACTACTGACTTCCAAACGCCCACTTTTAGCTGCCGAAGCCATTAGCGCTTCCATACCCTCTTCGATGATCGGTGTTTGACCATTTTTTATCAATTCAAGCTTAGCCGCCTCGATATCAACACCAATCACTTCGTGCCCATCACGAACTAGACAACCTACAGACACTGCCCCGACATAACCTAGCCCAAAGATACTAATTTTCATGGTCAAACCCTTTCCT
>CAZWUO010000082.1:0-13965 GCA_964636675.1 uncultured Ectothiorhodospiraceae bacterium | reverse complement strand
CCGATTTACATTATCGCTCTTAATCGCGTGTCCGTAAATTCGGGGGAAGATCAAACCTTCTTTAATACTAAAGCGATGGTATTAGAATCTTTACCTGCGCTATGAAATAAATATGAAGCTGAATTTGAATTGAGCCTTGAAATAGTAGCCTCAGCAATTATATCTAAAATATGCTCTTCATCAGGAAGCACACTTTCATTATTGGAACGATGTGAATTCATGGGTAAACTCAATACTAAATCTATCATCCCTTTTACTAATATTGGCTTTATCACCAATCGCTACTACAAATATATTTTCATATATTGTTTTTGGTGGTGGACTCGCACCACTCTGCAATAGAAATGACAGCCCTTCATTTGCTATTGAAAGAGGCTTCTTTACTCGCCATCATTTAATAGGTCTTTTATTGAAGCAGAGAAAAGAACATATCTTTTATCTTGAGGCAAATAAATATATATGGGAGACTCAGCAGCGAGATCACCCTTAATAGTCATCACCCCATTCTGCAAATCTTGTTCATCAATTTCACTTAAGCACTCAACACTGCTAGTTTTCATAAAATATACTCTCAAGTATTTGCCTAATATATTCGCTTTTTAAATGCTTTTATTATATAGAGTGAAAGAACAAATAATATCCCCAAATAGTCCCCATGCTTACCCCTAATAATAACCCCCTCTAACAGAGCTAGGCTCCTCTTTGTATCACTTATCCCGCCTGCGGCCATTACAGCAAATACCGTATTTGATTTCTTGAATCTTGCTCCATCCTTATAACAGTTGCAAAAGAAATCCAAATCAGCAGCTATTGTGTATTTTTCAGAGAATCCAGTAGACCCATAAGTCGCCTTTTTAACAAAAACTGCTGGATGCACATGGTGCAATTTAATACTTCCCTTTGACGTTGGTACTTCGCAACTTATCAAGTTAAATTTATTATTGCTTTCCTTCCATATTGCCCCAAAGTATATGTCTATTTCCTCGTTGAAATATTGCTTGACTTTCTCAATAACTCCAGGAAGATAGAAATCATCAGAATGTATTATTCCAATAATTTCATTTTTACATTCATCTAAACCAATATTTAGCGCCCGATATACTCCACCGTGAATATTTTCTATTAACACTATTCGTTTATCTTCAAGTGACTGTATATATTCCAACGTTCCATCTGTTGAACCACCATCAACAATAATATACTCATCACCCTGCTTAATCTGTGACAAAACAGAGTCCAAAGTTCTGGAAATAGTCTTTACACTATTCCAACATACAGTAATTATAGAAATCTTCTTTACGTTAACCATATGCTATCAGAGAGCCTAACAAAAACACGAATACAAAAAAACACCCTTCATACAACTAAGGAAGAATTACACTACAAAAAGTGGCTCAATTATAACAATGATCGCTTCACAGCTATAACCATCCCCGACATTAACGATTCATCATCACAAAGTACAAAGCCGATCTCCAGTTACTAACAAATAGCAACCTATGATTATTAAATTTACTTAACATTTTCTCACAATATTTAGAGTTGTTAACACCCAAACTAAAAATACCATAACTACAGCCATTCCAATTCGGTGCTGCTCCTCCGTTGCTCGCATCCTTCTTCAACAAAGAATATAAAGACAACAGTGTACCCCGCTCCTAAGTTACACCATATAGCAGTTATGTTTGCGCCAAGTGTGCCGAGGTGTATTTAATAGATATAAAACTATTAGAGCTATTATAATTTGCAAGAGCTACAGACTATCCCCTCTTGCTTTATCATAAACATCTAGGTATTGAGGTACAACTACGCTAGGTGACCAATGAGAAACTGCATAATCCCTTGCTGCAAAAGACAACTGCCTCCAACGAGAGATATCTTCAACTACCCAATTTATTCCATTAGCTAAATCCTCTACAGAATAAGGCTCTGCTAAGTACCCGGTTTTTTTGTGTTGAACAACATCTGGCAATCCAGAGCAATTAAATGCAACTACGGGCGTTCCGCATGCAATTGATTCCGTTCCCGTTTGCGGTAAGTTATCCTGCAAAGAAGGCACTACCATTACATCCACCGCACTATATAATAATGCTAGCGTTTCATCATCATGAATATGACCGACCCATTTGAATGGCAAATCCAAATCCGGAGGTATTTTTGGCTCACTTTGCCCAAAAACAACCACAACAACATTTTGCTTTCTTAATTTATCAAGTGATGCCCGTAAAAACTCCCAACCTTTTCGAGGATCGGATCCTCCACCCATTGCCCCAAAAGCAATCAGTATAGGTGATTTTGGCAAACCAAATATTTCTCTGGCAATTTCTCTAGGCCAAGGTTTAAATAAATCAACATTCAAAACATTTGGAATAACAGCAACTGGCCAATCTTTCATGAGTTCACTTGACTCGACACACTTTTTCAACCATCTGCTAGGTGTAATAATATGCATAGGCTTCTTCCAAGACGAATTTTTGCGATTCCAAACCCAGCGATTTATATCTAGCCCAGACTCACCGGAAAGCCGATTGGTTTTTGAATACCCCTTTCGCCAACGCGCAGTATTGCTATCTCCCGTGTAGTGTTCAGCGCCACAAAAAGCCCACATATCATGCAATGTCCAAACAATAGGTTTTGTGATACACCCAATTTCTTCAATTGAAATCATTTCTCCAGCAAGCCAGTGTAAATTTATTACATCAAACTCACTATTATTAAGCTTGCTTGCCAAACCAGACTTGAATATTAGAGGTGTATGAACTGTTTTATTAGATGTTCGCTGAAAATTAGCAATTTTTTTGGACAGTTTTGACTTCATTAAAACATTATAGTAAGAAAGCTTACCCAGCTGAGCCTCTATAGCGTACTCATCCGAAACTTTTTTTTGAACCAACATCCTAGTTGGCACATCACTCCCCCTAAGCGCATACAACAATCGCCTTGCTGCACGTGCAGCACCACCAGCTTTATCAGAATAACTTAGAATTAAGGGGTTCATTTACAGGCTAAAATATTTCTTAACTTTAACTCTATAGAACAACAAAGCGTTGAGAAGTGGGCCAGCAATCTTAGCTATAAAATTTCGAATTAGTAAGCTCACCCTATTAATAGCTCTCCTCTTTTGAAAAACCATTGCATGTTCTGCACTTCTAACTACACCCACATATTGCAAGCCTAAAGCAGGCGCTACAAACTTAAACAGGTAACGCAGGTAAAATGTTCGTGGTAGATGGCATTTTATATCTGGCCAAAAGCAATTCGCAAAAATAAGATATCCGCCCAACTTTGTTGACTTGACCAGTTTTTCCGCTAATTGAACTGGCTCATCTACATGCTCAAGAACATCTTGAGATATAATCAAATCATAACTCTCGCCTAATACCGGAACAAATCGGACTCGTTCAACGGGAACCATTTTTTTTTTAAAATAATCAAAAGGATATGGCTCAATGATTTCAATATTTACTGTTGATGCTGCCTCACTTATAAAACGCGCTGTAACGCCACTTCCACCACCATAGTCGGCCACCTGCTTTACATTTAATTCCGCCACATATTTTGCAATTGCTTTTCTATGGCCTCGTGAAGCGCACTCAAGCGCAGAATATAAACCATTCAACACCCAAACAGGATGACTATAGAAAAGTGAAACAGCAGAAACTTGCTGAGCCAATTTTTGCTTGTTATTCAACGCCAGATCATCCCAAATACGATCCATCTCAGACAACAATGCTTCCCGATCCAACTTTGATATGTCGCCAAATTTACTAATATAGTCTTCTGTATTCATACAAGCGCTCTTCCCATGCCACATACCTAGCGTCAACTTCTACCTTCTACCTTCTACCTTCTACGCAAATCAACCTCTACTCTTGCAATAACTAAAAGAGCATCAACTAATTACGCATCTTGTAGTTCAACTAAATACACAATTCTGTTTTCTTCTAATTTTTCTACATCTAATATATTTACAAACTCTAAAAATGCTTTTTCAAATTCTTTTACATTATACCAACCTGGAATAACGGGAGAATTTTGGCCATCCCAGAGTCCCAAAGGCATGAACTCTACAATAGCATAGCGAGTAGTAAAAGAGAGTAATTTTTTAAAAACTGCTGAAAAAGTAAAGCCTTGTGTAAGCACAAGATGATGAACAACAGCCAAGGCGACAACCAAATCTGTTGATAAATTGTGTAAACGAACACCATTAGGTTCATTCATAAAATTCCAAACATACGGATACTTTTTTTTCTCCTCTTTTGAATGAAGAAAATTCATATCAATTGCATTAACATCATAATCTGAACTAAAGATAATCTCTATTGAATCTACTTCACATAAAAGCTTACTTAGTACTCCTTGATTTGCTGCAACCTCCACCACAACTCTTGGCTGTATTTTCTTAACGTAACTAACAATTGTTTCAAAACGAGGAGTATTTCGAATACCCCCTTGTTCATCATAAAACTGAGTGTGATAATCACCCCACCGAGTATGACTAGGCCATTTAATTCCATTCAGTCTTGAACATAACCTTGACATTTCTTGCTTATTATTTCTTCCGACATTATTATTTTTCTTCTCAGCAGGAGAAAGACGATAACTCAGCCAATTTCTAAGGCTGATCTTAATATGGTGAATTTTATTTACAACTCGAACGAATCGTTTCAAAGATTTTGGTTTTAAGTACCTCAGAACTGGGTATCGTAACAACATTATTTCTTTGTCTGAAATACCAGTCCCGTTGATTTTATATATTCTAAAATAGTAATCATCAAGTCCGTAGGAAAAAATAGTTAGCGGATATATATAACATCGTAAGAATTGATTATGAGCACTCCACTTTAAATCATTCCTTATTTTTCGAAAGGAACCAAAATCAACGAACATCGGATTGACTCCACGAAAAATAATATTAAACGGATGGATATCAGTCAATTCATATCCATACATTCCAGCAATCTCGTTAACTCGCAAAACTAGCAGACCTGCTGATCTTAGCATTTCTGGTGACCAGTAGCCTGGATGAACAACCGCATGATGCAACTCGTGAGAAATTAGTAATGATTGGTCGCCTTCATTTTTTGAAGAAATTTTTGTTATTGGAAAAATGTTCTCAGTTGACAATTTATCAATTAATCCAGAATCCAATAATTTTATTGCATCATCAACAGATGCAGGCAAAATCTTTCTAAGGTATGCGTCCCCTTCAATAACCCCATATCCCATGCCATCACCAACACCGTTATCAATATAATCAAATATCATGCTATATCCTGTACAATCTATTGCACTTTTAGTAAACCCAACAACTACCCTAAAAAAACCATCCCTGAGGGGGCGACATTACATTGGTCAACCCGCATCTATGAGTGTTTCAACCGGGCAAAGCCGTTGAACTCTGACCACCAGCTGCTCAGCACGTGGTTTTGATATCGCCCTAGAAGGGTGTATAAAACGAACCCACTAAGAAGGCTTGCTACGACAGGATAAATGAGCAGTGTCCTTTCAGCTTAGTCTTCGGACAAATCCCATGACCTAAGGACATGGTTTAATTTTTTAATCAAACCTAAACTCATATCAATTTATTACCTATATCTCACTTGCTTTCTGTCGTCACAACTCAGAACTTATCTGTCCATGCAACAGATAAGGTTCAACCTTTTTATTAAATTCTTTTTCAAGGTGGGCTACAAGCTTGTCAAAGTCATTCTTTATAATGTCATATGGAGCATTGTTTCTAACTGGAACACCAGAAACACCATAGTGTTTACCTTTAACCGGGCCAAAATCGCACCCGTGTAATATAATTTTTTGTGTACTCATGCGCGCAGCAACCTGAAGGGCATAATTAAGTGATCCAAACCCAACAAGCTCACAACCTAAAGCATCTTCAGACAATTTTTTGACGTCTATAATATTGGCACTTAATCCGAGAGGCCATTTAAACCTATAGTGAGGAATGACAATAATGCCAGAGGTTCGCCATGTACTATCCGAACCACAACGAAAGGTAGTTGCCAAAAGTAAAATACTATTTTTTATGTTTTCAGATATAACAGTTGATTCCATCACTTCCTTGTAACGTACCATATCAGCTGTCAAAAAAAACAAATCGCCTCTTGATATTTTAGGTGCCAACTTAACAGCAAAGTTAACAAAAATGACTGCGTCATCACTATTGATATTCGCACTCTCAATGCTCTTTGCGGAAGGCCCAGGACAAACTATATGAACAGAATTGTATTTGCCTAACTCCTTTACTTTCCTAACACCCAAAGCACGCTTATTGACAACTAAAATGTACCCTAAAAGAGACTTCAATATTCTCCATATTATCCTAGTAAATTTCTGATTCATTGTCTTATTCTCCCATAACTCTTTGTATTTTTTATTGTCAGCAATAGCATAAAACTGATCACCAGGAGTGCCTAAAGCTGTATAAGTAGTAGAACTAGTAAAACCGGGGATTTTCTTCATGAATTAGATCAAATAGTTCACTAAGGGTTGTTCCAACGCCTGCCTCGGCATTTAACACCGTATTCCCAATTTTTTTATTTTCTACAACACGCAGCCATGTATTAACAACATTATCAATAATATATAACATCCCTTTTTCTTTTCAGCGACCCTCGCACTTCGACATGACCCAAATTAAGCATTTGAGTTAATAATATTCTAAACATTCCTAGCCTTTTTCCCTGCCCCATAAACGTAAACCATTCTCAATGCAACATAAGGAAGTTTATTTCCATGAACATTGAGATACATTTCATTAGCGGCCTTACCAACTCCGTAGCAAAGACAACGGAACGATTACATCCTCCTCAGAAAAATACTCTTTATCACTGTTACCACAAACAGATATCGAGCTTGCGTACAATATACTATCTGTACATACCTTTAATCCATATTCAATAATATTAAGAGTCCAAATGATATTCTTGTGTAAATCTTTCACTGGGTCATCAAAATTTTTTTCACCGAAAGATTGCCCCACTAGGTGTAATATTATATCTACCTGTTTCGGAGAATTCTTAAAACCACTTGGATTTGCTAAACCATGATCTATAAATTCAACATCATCAGGAACAGCTTCTATTTTTCCATCCGAAATATCGTCAACACCAACAACCTACCCTTTATCAAGCAATCCCTGGGCAACTTTTGACCCAATAAATCCGGCAACACCAGTGACCAACGCTTTTCGCATATCATTTTCCAAATTTCACACAATCAAATTCTCCAAAAACACCCGCTAATGTTCTTCGTGTTTCAATCATATTATCGTCACAATATTTTTTCCACTCAGGAAACTCAGACCAACCATAAACAAATACAAAATCTAACCCAGCAGCAATTGCTACCTCATGATCATATCGACTATCCCCAATGAATAGAGCTGGGTTATGTATATTGCCGCTTTCAAGTTCACGTTTAATTATTTTATCTTTCGCATCTGGACTGCCAAATATCCCACCATCAAATAAATGAGCAATCCCTCGTACTGAGAATAGTTTACGCAATTCTACTTGATCACTACCTGATGCCACAATCCAAGTTGCATTTTTTGTATATTTTCTTAGCTTTTCAAGATCGGCAACCATTTCACATTTAATCAAATGTTGATACACGCAGTCTCCATAATCTCCTGCAAGTGAAATAACTTCATCTTTATCTACATTACGACCAAGAATATCACTTAATAGGTACTCAAATTTCTCATATCTAGAAATCCCACCATTTTGAACATGATAATCTACCAATGACTCCGCAGCATCTTCTCCATACTGCTTCGCTACCTCACGAAACCCCTCTGTTTTAACGCGATTAGAATTTAAAATTACGCCATCACAGTCAAATACAATTGTATGCAAAGATAACATATTCATTTTTAATAATTCTTCAGTTTTTTATTTTTATAGACGAGCGTTGCCCAGTCAGTTCCGAGCGTCTTTGGGTTTTTTGAAATTTCATAGATATCATACAATTCAAAACCTATAAGAACTTCTTCTATTTGTCTTATGCTAGACTTTTTCTTATAAAAATCATACAAAGATACTTCAACAAACACCACTCTTACATTTGAGATAAAGTTAGAAAAACCAGCCAAAGTATCAACTTCATTTGCCTGGACGTCGACTTTGAGTAAATCAATTTTTGCAACACCATTCGAAGCACAAAACTCATCACCACGAGCGACCATTACATCAATTTCAGTATGCGTTTCCTTTTCTGCATACCCTAGAGAATGCTCACTGCGAGTATTAATTGGATTTAACGAAGATAAGTGAGACAAATCCTGAACATTAAATCTAAATTTTCCACTTTCATTACTCAAAGCAAGCGTAAATACTTTTACATTTGGAATATCCTTTAATTTAATCGTATTTGCTGCGTCAGGATTCGGTTCAAAACTATAAATGTGCGCATTATTAAAAACTTGATGAAAGAATTCTGCGCTCTCTCCCTTATGCGCCCCAACGTCAAAAATGATAATCTCCTCGCTACCTGAACTATTGAACTCATCGCCAACTAAAAGCCGTGAAAAATAATTTTCAACTGAAAACTCTTTATGGTACTCATCATTTCGCTTATCAAATTCTCCACACTTCATATTCAATGTCCTTTTTTCAACTTCAACAAACTAATTGCAAATCCTTAAAGTTATTCCGAAGCATGAAGTCTTAAGGCTTTCTCAACTATCACTACATCTTCAGGCACATCCACCGCCAAACTTCCGGCATAAGTCTCGACAAGACGAATGGTCTTACCAAACTCTAGAAATCTCAATATTTCAATATCTTCAGAATATTCTAAAGTACTTTTTCGCCCATAATTTGTGTAGGCCATTAGCTCTTTCTTGTTAAATGCATATATGCACACAGCTTTGTAGTATTTTTTCGGAGCATTTGATCCAACCTTAAAACCAGGCAAGGGCTGTCGTGACATATAAACCATACGCTTATCTTCGGTAAATATAACTTTTGGAATATTGATATTATTAGGGTCTTCATTGGAACCTAGTTCGCTATAGCCTTTAATAACATCTTGAGGAAACTGTTTCTTAGCATCTAATACATTAATAATATCGGCTGGATCAATAAGTGGCTCATCACCCTGGACATTAATGTAAATATCTGCATGAATTTGTTGTGCGGCTTCAGCCAAACGATCTGTTCCGGTTAGAGGTTCATCACTAGTCATGACAACATTGAAGCCAGCATCTCTCACAACCTTGGCTATACGATCATCTTCCGTTGCTACATAAACAGAATCCTTCTTCAGAGCTTTTGCGCATAGCTCCGCTACCCACAATATCATTGGCTTCCCAAGCAGTGACACCAATGGTTTTCCCGGAAATCTCGATGATTTATATCTAGCAGGGATAATTATAACTGTATTCATAAATTAGTCTCGTGTTACGTTAACGCATAAACAGAGGTTGTTTCCAAGCTGTACAATGTAGGAGTAATAGCCAACAATGGCACAGTGTTCTTTGCATCCTGATACGCATGAAAAATCTTGTCCGCTTCTGTTCGGCGAGGATCATCAGCGCCATATCCATCGAAACCCGCCAAAAGAACTCGACTAGCTTTCCCACTCGATGCTACTGCTAGCGCATAAGCAATGACCAAAGAACTGGGTAAAATACAGTGCGTTTCGGCAAATTCGAAAACCCCCTGCTTGACACCCAAACCAAAGTCTAATAATTCTCTAGCTCCAAGCGCCAGCCTGATATTCGTTGGTAACATTGATACTGGAGTAATCAAGGGCTGGGGTAATCTAGAATGTGCCTCGCAATCAGCCAATAGGCGAAGAGGGTGACACGCAACACGAACATCAATTAATTCAGCATCAATTTGGGACTGTGTATTTAATGCCACAACAATTGGTTTCGATTTTCGGACGTACCTTTCCAATGCATCACGGTGTGCCTCAACACCAGGCCCCGCACCAAGCAACAATACTTCTTGACCCTTAAATAACATAGCAGGATTCCAACCTCCACTAGGGACGCTTTGATAAAAATGTCGTGCAGAATCCAGATTTGTCGTACAAAATTTCTTGCCGCCTTCAATTCGTAAATGGTCAATTGCAGCCAAAATATCTTCTTCGCTATAACGCGAATCCCCCATCATTTCCTGAATATAAGTTGGGTGGATACTGTACTTACCCGCCAAATAGTAATACGCATTAGTTCCCCATCCATATTTGTATTGCATGGGAGCAAAATATTGTCTAATTAACGTAAGCAGTGGGGTGAGATTTATTTGCTGCATTCGCAACAACTCTACTTCAGTTGCTAAAAACTCAGTTTTAGTATTCCCTGGCCCCCGCCCCATTCCAGTTACAGTACTATCTGCCCAGGTCAAGCCCTCATCTAAAGCTTGTAAGGTATTGGCAAGTGCATTCCCCATATTATCATGAGCATGAATACCCAAGTCTCCCAGCCAATACTGCTTGAGAACACGCACGATACCTGTTGTACGATGCGGGTCTAAACTGCCTAAACTGTCCGCAAAATACAGGACATCAATTTCTAAATTATTTGCTAATTTTGCGATATCCACTAGTTCCGGTTCTGTCCGAGCTGCAACTTGCATTAAGTTAATTCCAACAATGTACCCAGCTTTATTGAGCCATGCGCATACAGGAGACATACTGTCAAATTCATCGACATGGCACGCAATTCGTACCAGTTTCACTTGTGATTTTGATGCTGTATTAAATAATTTCTTACATACTTCAACGGGGCCATACTGACTATTGACTAACTCGGACGCATTAATCATAACGCCAACTTTAAGATTCTTCGGAATGGCTAGACTTTCTAGAAAATCATCTGTCGTATAAGCATATGCCCCACGAAAACCTTTTCTGTTAAGCGAACGAAAACCTAACTCTACATAATCTACAGCTATAGCAGCCATAGCGGCCAGATATTCATTTACTAAGTCACGTGGAAAATCCCAATTACAATAATAACCGCCATCACGTAATGTACAATCAACAATTTTCAACTTACACCCCAACATTCTCAGCTAAGTTATTAGCCAATCTGATTCCGCTTTCTACTATATGACCCGCTTCGATCTTGAAAAGCCTATCACACTTACTAACAGTACTAAGACGATGAGCTATAATCAGAATAGTTTTTTTTCCGTGCAATCCTTCTACAGCTTGCATAACGCCCTCTTCAGTATCACTATCTAAGGCACTTGTAGCTTCATCCAGTACAAGCACCGCAGGATCATGATATAGTGCTCGCGCAATGCCAATACGCTGGCGCTGTCCGCCCGACAAGCGAACTCCACGCTCTCCAACTACAGCCATAAGACCATCAGTTTGTTCGTTAACAAAAACCTCTAGCTGTGAAGCCTTTACAGCTCGCCAAACCGCCGTTTCATCTATATTCTCATCGGAAATTCCAAAAGCGATGTTTCGCAGAATTGTATCATCCGTTAAATATATCGACTGAGGAACATAACCTACTTGATTTTGCCAGCTTCGAAGATCATCTTGAATATCTCTTCCATCAACCACCACCTTGCCCGTGCCTGTTATAGACAGTAATCCAAGAATCACATCTACAAGTGTACTTTTCCCAGCACCGCTAGGCCCAACAAACCCAACACTCTCACCCTTGTTAATAGTAATCGAAATATCTTTTAAACTTGATTCCGAAGCCCCAGGATAAGAAAAACTTATGTTTTCCAAACAAATCTCACTCTCGAGTTCACTATTAGTGTCAAGATGTATTCCGGTATTTTTTTTTGAATTAGAATTAATTTCAGTAGAATTTAGTTCTTTTGATATAATCGGAATAGTAGAGGAGCCATATTTAATTGCCTGTATAGCTGACATTATTTTATTTATTGAAGGAAGAACTCTAAAAGCAGCAACGCCAAAAAGTCCAATTACCAGGATTAACTCACCCGTTTCTCTTCCCAGCGCAAGCATTGATAAAATCAATGCTCCAAGTCCAACTACTGCAAGCATTTCAAACCACAATCGTGGAAACTGCTGCAAAGCCAACTGACGCCCGCTAACATAGGCGCATTTTAATGCGTGCTGCCGATACTGTGTAATAAAATCATCTTCTCTGCCAAGCAATTTGATATCCTTTACTGCTCCCAAGCCTTGCTGCAAGTGTTTCACTCTTAATCCTTCATGGTATTGACGTTGCTTCCCCCATCTCGCAACACGACTCCCTACAAGCGCATAATAAACAACACCTGCAACACCTGCCGCCCCCAGAGCAGAAAGAGTACCTAATGGTTCAACAACTAAAAGAAGTACAGAGAGGCCAATTAGAACAACACCTTCACTCAGCAAACTAAACCCAGGTATAAGAATCCGAAAGATAAACTCATTCACCTCTGTTACATTATTGCGAATCAACTCAGATGTATTATGCTTTAAATGAAAAGTATATGGTTGTCGAAGATAACTTTTAAAAATTCTTTGTGATAGATTAGCCTGAACATCGAAGGCAAATCTCGCTTGATGCCATGTCAGGAAACCTAAAAACATTGCTTTAAATATATATACGCCTATTAATGCTATTGTACTCCCAATAATAAGCTGAGCTTGATTAGGATTCCCAAGAGCGTCAAGAAACGGAATAACTGCAGGATAATTTCGATATAAATCTTGATCAGTGATCAACACCATAAGTGGGATTATTAAACCGACACCAAGCATTTCCAGCCCCATACCGACCATCATTAAACCCAATAATAAAACCGCCCTTTTACGATAAGGACGCTCAAGGATAGACCAAACACTTTTTATCATAATTTCATTCTTACCTTATATCATACATAGTCATAGCACTCTGCTAACACGGAAAATGTGATGACGACTAACCGCCTTCTATAAATAAAGACTAGTTCATACCTATAGGAAAAGACTGGAAAGCTATGCTAGAAAGCATTCCATTTAATATTGCAAGTAACTCAATTGGATTCATCACGAATTATATTCAAAGACATTTAAAATAACGCTGATTGAAATACTCCTGTGAATTTATTCATGATGATCCAAAACCGAATACCCATGCCTTTTAACTAACTCATCTTTCTCAGAAACTTTTAAGTCTTCTCTCACCATTTCAGAAACCAACTCTCGAAAAGTTATTTTTGGAATCCAACCAAGTTTTTCTTTTGCTTTAGTTGCATCACCCAATAACGTTTCTACTTCCGCAGGTCGAAAATATCGTTCATCGACAGAAACGATACACTTACCTTGTTCATCATATCCTTTTTCTTCAAGATCTTTTCCTTCCCAACGTATTTTAATTCCAAGATCTTCGGCAGCTATGCTGACAAACTCACGTACACTAAATTGCACCCCAGTTGCAATGACAAAATCTTCAGCCTTTTCTTGTTGCAACATAAGCCATTGCATCTCGACGTAATCTTTAGCATGGCCCCAGTCGCGTTTTGCGTCAAGATTTCCTAGGTATAAACAATTTTGCAGGCCGAGTTTAATCCGAGCGAGTGCACGTGTTATTTTGCGTGTGACAAAGGTTTCACCTCGCATTGGGGATTCGTGATTGAATAGAATCCCGTTACATGCATACATTCCATACGACTCACGATAATTAACCGTTATCCAATATGCATAGAGCTTCGCAACAGCATAAGGTGAGCGAGGATAAAATGGAGTTGTTTCTTTTTGAGGTGTTTCTTGAACTAGTCCGTATAACTCTGAAGTTGAGGCCTGGTAAAAACGTGTTTTCTTTTCGAGACCGAGGATACGAATCGCTTCTAAAATTCGTAGCGCACCTAACGCATCAGAGTTTGCTGTATATTCAGGTTCTTCAAACGATACGGCAACATGACTTTGCGCGGCTAAATTATATATTTCATCGGGTTGCACTTTTTGAATAATACGAACTAAACTGCTTGAATCCGTCATATCGCCATAGTGTAGAACAAACCGCCTATCTTCCACATG
>CAZWUO010000081.1:0-14060 GCA_964636675.1 uncultured Ectothiorhodospiraceae bacterium | reverse complement strand
ACAAGAAATATGCTGGTTCGTTCAACTCCAAAAGCAGGCGCTCTAGGCAACACCGTTAGATGAAAAAAACGCCACTTGGCTCGGCCAGGGCCTGCCCACGAAGTGCGTTGGGTATTATTCACTGTGCAGCCTACTGTTAGCGCTCTGAATGCTGACAGACCAACTGAATCCGACAATATAATAGGGTTGATGTACTTAGGGTCTGTCAAAAAATAACTTGATCATCTTACTTGTCTATCCTTTCGTCTTCAGCGTTGCGGAAAGGCTTGTATACAACGAGTATGCGCCCCTTTCCGCGCCTTGAATACGAAACGATATTCGGCGCAATATAATCATGTTATTTTTTGACAGGCCCTTAGTTTTGGTGATTGACGCTTTTTCAAGCACAACAGTGACAAAAATGAAACATCAGCAAGCCCTAATTGTTAACGTCCCCCTAGTGTTATCATTTAGACCTAGGTATAATCCTGCCCCTTTATAAAATCGAATTCAGCATAAAGGTGTAGAAAAGAATCTAATATGGCAAAAGAAGAAAACATTGAAATGGAAGGAACGGTCATTGACACGTTACCAAATACGATGTTTCGCGTAGAACTCGAGAACGGGCACATCGTCACTGCCCATATCTCTGGAAAAATGAGAAAAAATTACATCCGAATCTTAACTGGCGATAAAGTCACCATTCAGTTAACTCCCTACGATCTGAGTAAAGGTCGCATTGTCTATCGCGCCAAATAGCTTATTACCTAAATATAAAAAGTTACCTAAATACAAAAAGCCGACCCAATATCCTATCGGGTCGGCTTTTTTATAATTCCATTTTTAATTTCAATATTGCTATGAATTAAGCATGCCTGCTTGATTTTAAGGACTTATTAATTATTCACACCCTCGAGTTAGTCAGCCAAAAAACCTACACCACTTTTTCTTTTTTAGGCTGATAGGTCAATGCAAGCTCACCCTCTTGCTCAGTGACTTTCACATTCCCACCACGATCTAACTCACCAAATAATAGTTCATTAGCCAGCGGTTTCTTAATTTGTTCCTGGATCAAACGAGCCATCGGTCGAGCACCCATCATTTTATCGTAACCATTCGTTGCTAACCAGATACGCGCTTTATCATCGATCTCTATGGTTACGCCTTTGTGATCTAACTGTACTTCCAACTCAACTAATAATTTGTCAACAACGCTCGCAATGACGGTAGTATCCAGCGCCTTGAAATTGATGATGCTATCAAGCCGGTTGCGGAACTCTGGACTAAATGTCCGTTTGATGACTTCAGTACTATCACTTGAATGGTCTTGCTCCGTAAAGCCAATAGACGCGCGTGAGATTTGCTCAGCACCGCTATTAGTCGTCATCACGATAATCACGTTACGAAAATCAACTTTTCTACCATTGGTGTCTGTTAAGGTGCCATGATCCATCACTTGCAACAATAAATTAAAGACATCTGGATGCGCTTTTTCAATTTCATCGAGTAACAAAACAGCGTGTGGCGCTTTATTAACGGCTTCTGTTAATAACCCACCCTGGTCATACCCCACATAACCAGGAGGCGCTCCAATCAAGCGAGAAACCGTGTGGCGCTCCATATACTCAGACATATCAAACCGAATGAGCTCAATCCCGAGGGCTAACGCCAACTGTCGCGTCACTTCGGTCTTACCCACGCCGGTAGGACCCGCAAACAAGAACGAACCAATGGGCTTATCTTCCGCACCTAGACCAGAACGAGCGAGCTTAATGGCAGTAGATAGGTTTTCAATGGCAGAATCTTGTCCATACACCACCATCTTGAGATTACGATCTAAGTTTTTCAATAATTCAGTATCAGAACGCGACACTTGCTTCGGAGGTATTCTCGCCATCTTTGATACAATAGCTTCGACATCATGAATCCCAATGGTCTTTTTACGCTTGGAAGGCGTTAATAAACGCTGGTATGCCCCGGCCTCATCAATAACATCAATTGCCTTATCCGGCAGATGCCTATCCGTAATATAGCGATCGGCAAGTTCTGCAGCGGTGGTAAGCGCTTGGCGAGTATATTTAACTTCGTGATGTTCTTCAAAGCGCGTCTTAAGACCATTTAAGATTTGTATGGTTTCTTCCACACTCGGTTCGAGAACATCAATTTTCTGAAAACGCCTAGCTAACGCACGGTCTTTTTCAAATATTCCTCGATACTCCTGATAAGTGGTAGAACCAACACACTTCAATTGACCCGAAGCAAGCATGGGTTTAATCAGATTAGAGGCGTCCATAACGCCGCCTGATGCTGATCCCGCCCCAATAATCGTGTGAATTTCATCAATGAATAACACCGCATTGTCTTCTTTTAATAACTGCCCAAGCAAGGCTTTTAACCTTTTCTCAAAATCACCACGGTATTTTGTTCCCGCTAACAACGCACCTAAATCGAGAGAATATACCACGCCTTTTTTTAATACCTCAGGCACTTCCCCATCCACAATTTTTTTTGCCAGACCTTCAGCGATAGCGGTTTTCCCCACACCTGCCTCACCGACATAAAGAGGGTTGTTTTTGCGTCGTCTGCAAAGAATTTGTATCGTGCGTTCCACCTCGTCTTTGCGCCCAATTAAGGGGTCAATTTTGCCTAATTTTGCTTGTTCATTGAGGTTAACGGCATAACTTTCAAGGGGACTCTTTGCCGGCGTTTCATTACCGGCTTCGTCCTCAACCGCAGGGGATATTGCATGTGAATCTTCGTCACCTGCAACCTTAGAGATACCATGCGAAATAAAATTAACCACATCTAAGCGAGTAACACTTTGTTTGTTTAATAAATACACAGCTTGCGACTCTTGCTCGCTGAATATCGCAACCAGTACGTTTGCTCCGGTGACTTCTTTTTTTCCCGAAGACTGGACTTGAAATACGGCACGTTGCAGAACTCGCTGAAAACCTAAAGTAGGCTGAGTTTCTCTATCATCTTCACCGATCAAATGCGGCGTTGTTTCATCAACAAATACCGCCAGCTCAGTTTTTAGAGAGGAAACGTCAGTACCGCAAGCTTTTAATACCACCGAAGCCGCTGGATTATCTACCAGCGCTAATAGCAAATGTTCGACGGTTACAAATTCGTGTCTTTTCTCTCGTGCATCTTTAAAAGCCTGATTTAAAGTAAATTCAAGTTCTTTGCTTATCATAGTTATCGTTTCACTTCAGAGGGATCAAGCCTGCTCCATGGTACACATTAAAGGGTGGTTGCTGTGTTTAGCATACTCGCATACCTGATTAACTTTCGTCTCAGCTATTTCACGAGTATATACACCACATACTGCTTTTCCTTCTTGATGTACCTGCAACATAAGTTGCGTAGCTTTTTCCCTGTTATGCCCAAAAAAAGCCTCCAGTACCCGAACCACAAACTCCATTGGAGTGAAATCGTCGTTCAGTAATACTACCTTGTATAAGGGCGGCTTCTTAAGTTTTGGTTTAGCTTCCTGAACATCTAGGTCGCTATCATCATCAATGTATTTTTCGTCACTCATAGCTATTTAGTTTAATTCAATTTACATGTTTTTTTAATAATAAAGCCCAGAATTAAAGAAACCTCCCTATATTACCGGAAATACCTTTAACAATACGTGGTTATTATACCGTAACAACACTCCGCATTTAGAATAATTCATTTTAACCAAATATATTCTTATATGTATTATAAATTCAGATTATAAGCTAATTTATCACTTTTATTAAGTATTAAGGTCTGTTGACGACACTCAAACGTCAACAGACCTTAATAAAACAGGGCAAGGAAGTGTAAAGACAAATTATAACTTGTCACATAAAAAAATATTATTTTTGTTTTGTGAGAAAAAATACTTGACTAATCTATCACAAGTGTATTCTATTCTTTAATAGCTAATAAAATAGTATTTCAAATATGCCATGAAGTAGGCTCTAGAATCTGCTGAAGCAATAATAATATAGCGAATGATTAACTCAATTCCAACAGGAGGGGGACATTGAAATGACAACCGGTATCGTGAAATGGTTCAATAATGCAAAAGGATATGGCTTTATTTCTCCGGAAGGCGGGGGAACCGATGTATTTGTTCATTTTAGCGCGATTGAAATGGAAGGCTATAAAACACTAAAACAAGGTCAAAAGGTGGGGTTTGATTTAATCGAAGGCCCCCGCGGCCTCCAAGCGGTAAAAATAAGATCGCATAACCAAGATGAAGAACAATTAGAAACCGAAATGGAAGCCCCTGCGTAATAATTATGTAATATTTATAAGCGTCGTTGCTATAACTATTTCCTTTTGCTTACTCGGGCAAATAGGTTTATTACGTACTACGCCCCCCAATGTCACATGAATGTTACATGTGTTGTATAATTTCTGCGCCAAATGCAGAGCAAGATATTTTATTTGCGTCTGGCATTAAACGCGCGAAATCGTAAGTGACATTTTTTGATACTATCGCTGCAGACATTCCTTTTACAATTAAGTCTGCCGCCTCAGTCCATCCTAGATGCCGCAACATCATTTCTGCAGACAAAATAAGTGAACCAGGATTCACTTGATCCTTCCCGGCATATTTAGGCGCGGTACCGTGAGTCGCTTCAAAAATGGCAATGGTATCGGATAGGTTCGCCCCAGGCGCAATACCAATGCCTCCAACTTGTGCAGCCAGTGCATCTGAAACATAATCACCATTAAGGTTCAGCGTCGCTATAACGCTATATTCAGAGGGTCTTAATAGAATTTGCTGTAAAAATGCATCGGCAATAACATCTTTAATGATAATCTCGCTACCCGTATTTGGGTTTTTCATTACACACCAAGGACCGCCGTCAATTTCGATAGCAGAAAATTCGTTTTTCGCTAATTCATATCCCCAGTTTTTAAAAGCACCTTCGGTAAATTTCATGATATTACCTTTGTGCACCAAAGTTACTGAGTCTTTTTGGTTATCGATCGCGTACTGAATCGCTTTTCTTACAAGCCTGGATGTACCGTCTTTAGAAACCGGTTTAATACCGATACCCGAAGATTCAGGGAAGCGGATTTTTTTAACCCCCATTTCATTTTGCATGAAATCAATTATTTTTTTTACTTCGGGCGTGCCTTGCTCCCATTCAACCCCCGCATAGATATCCTCGGAGTTTTCGCGAAAAATAACCATATTGGTTTTTTCGGGTTCTTTCAGCGGGCTTGGTGTGCCCGTGTAATAACGCACCGGCCTAACACAGGTATATAAATCCAGCTCTTGACGCAAAGCCACATTAAGTGAACGTATGCCACCCCCTACCGGCGTAGTCAACGGGCCTTTAATGCCAACAAGGAACTCTTTAAATGCAGCTAACGTTTCCTCAGGCAACCAAGTGTCTTTCGCATAAATGCTTGTAGCTTTTTCGCCAGCATAAACTTCCATCCAAGCGATACTGCGTTTCCCGAGATAAGCCTTATTGACTGCCGCATCAACCACCTCACACATAACGGGAGATATATCAACACCAATTCCATCGCCTTCTATGAACGGAATAATCGGCATTTCCGGGACATTGAGCGATTTATCGTCATTTAGAGTGATTTTTTCGCCACTTTCCGGAATTTGAATATGTTGGTATGACATAGGTTCTCCCATAAATCTGAGGTGATAAGACGCTTTACGTCCAATAAGTCGGTAATTTTAAACAAATCTGTTTTCTAATACTACTTACTTGTTGAATTTACGCCTAAATCTCCTCTGTCGCTGTCTGCATAATGAGTATTAACAGACCCTAATCTCATCGGAACTCCAGTTTATTGACGCTATTCATTCCTTCCACAAACACTAGTTGATATAATCGACCGCAAAATACACTCATATTGTTTCCTGTATCGTGAATAAATCTTCTCGTAAAATTATTGTCGGCCTATCCGGTGGCGTAGATTCGTCCGTGACTGCTTTGTTGCTTATCAAGCAAGGATTTGATGTTGCAGGCATGTTTATGAAAAACTGGGTTGACTTACAAATTGAAGAAGATCAGTGCACCTCTGCGCAAGATTTGCAAGACGCAAAAAAAATAAGTCAAACTTTAAATATCGATTTTCATTCGGTCAATTTTGCACCCGAATACTGGGATAGAGTTTTCTCCCATTTCTTAAATGAGTACAAAGCCGGAAGAACGCCAAATCCTGATGTATTATGTAACAAAGAAATTAAATTTGACGTTTTTCTAAAAGCAGCAAAAACATTAGGTGCGGAAAAAATTGCGACAGGTCATTATGCCAGAGTCGTGGAAGAAAATGGAAAATATAGCTTATTAAAGGCAAAAGACCTTAACAAAGATCAATCTTATTTTTTACACGCTTTAAACCAACACCAATTAGCTCATGCACTTTTCCCTTTGGGAGAAATGCATAAACCAGAAGTACGAAAAGTAGCACAAAGCATGAGCTTTGAAATCCATGATAAAAAAGACAGCACCGGCATATGTTTTATTGGAGAGAAAAATTTCACCCAATTTCTTTCTCAATTTTTACCCGCCCAGCCCGGAGAAATGCAAACCCCAGAAGGGGAAAAAATTGCAGAGCACCAAGGACTCATGTATTACACATTAGGCCAGCGTAAAGGTTTAGGAATTGGCGGTATGAATACCACAGAAAGTGATGAGCCATGGTTTGTTATCGGCAAAAAAATAGCCGAAAATATCTTAGTGGTATCCCAGGGACACAATCATCCATTACTTTTTAGTAGCAAATTAGAAGCAATAGAGGTAAATTGGATTTCAGGTGAATCACCTAAATTGCCGTTTCGCTGTAAAGCAAAAACACGTTATCGGCAAACCGACCAAGCTTGTATCATCACTCAAGACTCTCAAAAACGATACATTGTCGAGTTTGATCAGCCACAACGTGCCGTGACACCCGGTCAATATGTCGTGTTTTATGATAACGACCATTGCTTAGGCGGTGGAGTCATCGATAAAGTTCCAGAAATCATCTATCAGTAAGGTCTACAAGATGTCTTATACAGAAAAAGTAACCGCGATGGCAAGTATGTTTCAGGCCGGAGATCTCGTGAGAGAAGTCGCTAGAACCGGCCAATGTAATACCGTGCGATTTGAATCCGCCATTAAAAGCATTCTGAATTCAAATGCGGCAACAACAGAAGACGTTTATGGTGGAATTTCCAATTTGCAGACTGGCTTAACCGTCATGTCAACCATGTTTAATCGAGAAAATAAGGAACGAGACATGGAAATATCTCGTTATGTACTGGGAATTATTGTCCTTGAAAAACAGTTAACAAAAAATAAAGCACTGTTCCAAAAACTGGGTGCAGGCATAGAAAGAGCGGAAGCACAAACTAAAAGTTTTCCAATAACGCATGAAAATATAATAGCAAACCTTGCAGATACCTATGCCGAAACCATTAGCACATTAAAACCACGTATTGTTGTATCAGGCGAGCAAATGCATCTCACAAACCCAACAAATGCCAATAAAATTCGCGCTTTGTTATTAGCAATAATGCGTTCAGCCGTGTTGTGGAAACAAAAAGGCGGTACACGGATGATGTTTTTATTCGGCCGCGCAAAAATTCAAAAAGAGGCCTTGCGTTTATTAAATCAAATTTGAGTAATAATAAATCAACATTGCGCGGCCTGAAAATCTATTCCACGATGATAGGTATCACCTTGTCGGCCACAGATTTGTAACTTTCCATCTCATGAAAATTCATATAGCGATATATATTTTCTGATACCGGTGCTATTTTTTCTACATACTCTTGATACTCATCCAAGCTTGGTATTTTTCCTAAACGCGAGGCCACCGCTGCAAGTTCGGCAGACGACAGATACACATTTGCATTTTTGCCAAGTCTATTGGGAAAATTTCGGGTTGAAGTAGACATAACAGTGGCATTGTCTTTTACCCGTGCTTGGTTCCCCATACACAATGAACATCCAGGTAACTCCATACGCGCACCCGCTTTACCAAAAATCGCATAATAACCCTCTTCAGTCAGTTGATGTTGATCCATTTTAGTTGGCGGCGCAATCCATAGGCGCGTAGGCACATTGTTTACATCTTCAAGAATTTTACCTGCGGCACGATAATGACCAATATTGGTCATGCAAGAGCCAATAAATACTTCATCAATTTTTTCACCCGCTACTTCTGAAATCGGTTTGACGTCATCCGGATCATTGGGGCAGCAAACCAGGGGTTCTTTAATCGTGTCTAAATTTATTTCAATAATCTCTGCATACTCCGCGTCTGCATCAGGCTCTAATAACGTAGGATCTGCCAACCATTTCTGCATGCCGTCGATGCGCCGCTGTAGTGTGCGTTTGTCTGCATAATCATTGGCAATCATCCATTTCAATAATGTGATATTCGAATTTAAATATTCTTTAATCGATTCCGCACCAAGTTTCACCGTACAGCCGTTCGCAGAACGCTCTGCTGATGCATCCGCTAATTCGAAGGCTTGCTCAACTTTTAAATGATCCAAGCCTTCTATTTCCAGTACACGACCCGAAAAAATATTTTTCTTGCCTGCCTTTTCTACGGTAAGTAAACCTTTTTGGATAGCGATATAGGGTATGGCATGCACCAAGTCGCGCAACGTAATACCCGCTTGCATTTTGCCTTTAAAGCGTACGAGCACCGACTCTGGCATATCTAGCGGCATAACACCCAGCGCGGCGGCAAAAGCGACTAAACCTGAGCCTGCGGGAAAACTGATTCCCATTGGAAATCGAGTATGTGAATCGCCACCAGTACCCACCGTGTCAGGCAACAACATGCGGTTTAACCAAGAATGAATGATGCCGTCCCCCGGGCGTAGTGAAACACCGCCACGTGTCTGGATAAAATCAGGCAAGGTATGCTGCAAGTTGATATCGACAGGTTTTGGATAAGCCGCCGTGTGACAAAAGCTTTGCATAACCAAGTCCGCAGAAAACCCCAGACAAGCGAGTTCTTTTAACTCATCACGCGTCATCGCTCCCGTGGTGTCTTGTGAACCTACCGTCGTTATCCGTGGCTCACAATAAGCGCCGGGGCGTACACCGGACACTCCGCAAGCTTGCCCCACCATCTTCTGAGCCAAGGTAAAACCTTTGCCTGAATCTTTTGGCGCAAAGGGTCGCAAAAACACATCCGATGACGCTAGTCCTAAGGCTTCACGGGTACGATCGGTTAACGATCGTCCGATAATAAGCGGAATACGTCCACCCGCTCGAATCTCATCCGGCATCGTGCTTGGACGCAAATTAAACCTGGCGAGCACCTTATTATTGGTGTCAAGTACCACACCATCATAGGGTTTTATTTTTATCACATCGCCCATATTGAGTTTAGCAACATCGAGTTCGATGGGTAATGCACCCGAATCTTCAGCGGTATTAAAAAATATAGGCGCAATTTGCCCCCCCAAGATCACCCCACCCTGGCGTTTATTCGGCACAAAGGGAACGTCTTCACCCATATGCCACAACACTGAATTTATCGCGGACTTTCGCGAAGAGCCGGTACCGACAACATCACCTACATATGCTAGAGGGTGGCCTTTCTTTTTAAGTTCTGTAATTTTCTGCAAGCCATCGGGCATTTTACTGATTAACATTGCTTTTGCATGCAATGGAATATCCGGGCGCGACCATGCTTCTGAGGCCGGAGATAAGTCATCCGTATTGGTTTCACCGGGCACCTTGAATACGGTTACCGTGATTTCTTTAGGCATCGCTGCACGCTGGGTAAACCAATCCGCATTGGCCCAAGCATCTACCGTCTGCTGTGCAAAGTTATTGGTTTTTGCTTTCTCGAGAACATCATGATGTGCATCAAAAATAAGTAATGTAGTGGACAAGGCTTTGACGGCAATCGCAGCAAGCTCATTATTATCCAGGCAAGCAATCAAGGCTTGAATGTTATACCCACCAAACATCGTACCCAAAAGTTCAGTGGCTTTTTTTGCATCAATCAACGGACTGGTGACTTCGCCTTGCGTAATCGCGGCCAAAAAACTCGCCTTTACGTAGGCCGCTTGATCGACACCCGGTGGAACCCGGTTTATTAATAATTCTAAAACGTATTCCTCTTTTCCTTTAGGCGGATTTTTTATCAGACTGACTAATTCAGATGTCTGTTGTGCATCCAGGGGAAGTGGCGGCAAGCCTTGATTATTACGGTCTTCAACATGCTCTAGATAGGCTTCTAGCACTTATCACCTCGTTTAATTGACTAAATATAGAATACATTTTAGCGTGAATTCTAAAGAACAAAAGAGTTTTTTTGTGTAAAATACGCCCATAATACCAGATACAGGAACTCTCAATGGATTTATCATTTCTCAGTGCAATATCACCTATCGATGGAAGATATGGTGGAAAAACATCTCTACTACGCCCTATTTTTAGCGAATTTGGTTTAATCAAACATCGCGTAATAGTCGAAATTCGATGGCTGCAAATGCTGGCAAATCACCCAAGCATTGCAGAGGTGCCCACCTTTAGTGATCAAGCTAATACTATTTTAGACTCCCTCGCACATAATTTTAATGCGTCTCACGCCCAACGTATCAAAGAGATCGAGGCCACGACGAATCATGATGTCAAGGCCGTAGAATATTTTTTGAAAGAATTTATTGCCGATAACAGCGAACTCAATGCCGTTACGGAATTTATACATTTTGCGTGTACCTCGGAAGATATCAATAACCTTGCTTACTCCTTAATGCTGAATGCAGCACGTACAGAAATATTGTCGCCTATGTTGCTGAGTATCATCGACGCAATATCCGACTTAGCGCAACAATACGCTGCTGTGCCCATGCTTTCCCGCACCCATGGGCAACCCGCCTCGCCTACCACTGTGGGCAAAGAAATGGCAAATGTCGTCCATCGTTTGCGCAGACAAAAAAAATGTTTTTCAGATGTGGCGATTCTTGGAAAAATCAATGGTGCCGTTGGTAATTACAATGCACATTATTCGGCGTTTCCTGATATAGACTGGGAGCAATGCGCAAAATCCTTTGTTACGCAGCTAGGCCTCAGCTGGAACCCCTATACCACCCAAATCGAACCCCATGATTACATTGCCGAGTTATTCGATGCACTTTGCCGCTTCAATACCATATTAATCGATTTTAATCGTGACATTTGGAGTTATATATCTATTGGATTTTTCACACAGAAAACGGTAGCCGGTGAAATAGGCTCCTCAACCATGCCACATAAAGTGAATCCCATCGATTTTGAAAACTCAGAAGGCAATTTGGGCATCGCCAATGCCATCATGGAACATCTTGCGCGTAAGCTCCCCGTTTCGCGCTGGCAACGCGATCTGACTGATTCCACGGTGTTACGTAACCTCGGTGTAGGAATCGCACATACGGTTATCGCCTATGAATCCACCCTAAAAGGAATGAGCAAACTCGAAGTAAATCAATCCGCACTCGCTGCTGATTTGGATAACAACTGGGAAATACTTGCCGAACCAATACAAACCGTGATGCGTCGTTACGGTGTTGCGAAACCCTATGAAAAACTCAAGGAGTTAACCCGCGGACAAAAAGTTAATTCCACAGCAATGAAAAGCTTTATCCAAAGTTTAGACATTCCACAAGCAGCAAAAGACGAACTAATGGCTTTGACGCCTGCTACTTATCTTGGCAATGCCATGCAACAGGCAAAAAATATTCGTTCATCGTAAAGCTCGCGTCAGGTTTAATTCCTATGTCAAACGTCAGATTACCCGCAGAATGGGAAGAGCAAGATGCAATCCTGTTGACTTGGCCACATTCTAAAACTGATTGGAGTCATTCCCTTTCTGTGGTTGAACCCACGTTTGTTGAAATCGCGATGCACATATCGCAGTTCGAAAATATAGTGATTGTATGTCAACATAACGCGCACAAAAAGCATATCATTTCATTGCTCGCACTGAATAAAAATAATATGCATCGTTTCCATTTTTATGCACTCCCGAGTAATGATACTTGGGCGCGCGACCACGGCCCAATATGTATTTTCCGCGATGGCAATCTTGAAATACTTGACTTTAGCTTCAACGGTTGGGGAGAAAAATATGCATCAATACTCGATAACCGTATTTCTCGCGAGCTGCATCGATTAGGTGCTTTTACGGATGTGCCTTTTAAGAGTTTGGATATTGTACTTGAAGGCGGTAGCATCGAAAGCGATGGTCAAGGTACTCTATTAGTCACTACACAATGCATATTATCGAAGACTCGCAACCCTGGTTTTAAGCAACAGGAGATAGCCAAATTATTTAAGCAAGAACTCGGGGCTGAGCATATTCTTTGGCTACACCATGGCCATTTAATCGGGGATGACACCGATGCTCATATTGACACCCTCGCACGCTTTGTTGATGCTGAAACCATTTGTTATGTAGCTTGTACCGATAGAAGTGATGCGCATTTCGATGAGCTACAAAAAATGGAAACCGACTTAAAAAAATTTAGATCAAAACATGGAAGGCCTTATCATCTTATACCTCTTCCGCTACCCACTGGAAAATATTCGACTAAGCACCAGCGCTTACCGGCAACCTATGCTAATTTCCTCATTATTAATGGCGCTGTACTCGTTCCAACCTATAATGACAAAAATGATATTCTGGCATTGGAAAGTATAAAATGTGCTTTTCCAAAAAGAAAAATTATCGGCGTAAATTGCAATCCAATAATTGAACAAAACGGTAGCCTACATTGTTTAACCATGCATTTACCACGCGGCACGGTAGCAAACTGTTAATAGCTCAACACCCACCTGCGCATTATGCAAAGAAGGAGAAGGTAAGGTAATGCAGTCATCGCTCTTAAAAGTAGCTTGTATCCAGCAAGCCTGTGTTGCGGATTCGAACACTAATATCAACACCTGTAAAGAAAACATACGACGTGCCGCAAAAAAAGGGGTGAAGCTTATTGTTCTGCAAGAGTTACACAATAACTTGTATTTCTGTCAATCAGAAAAACCCGAAAATTTTGATCTCGCGGAAAATATCCCCGGCCCTGCAACAGAAATTTATGCCGCTTTAGCCAAGCAACTCGACGTTGTCATCGTTTGCTCACTCTTTGAAAAACGTGCCGTTGGCTTATATCACAATACTGCCGTCGTGTTAGACACTGACGGTAGTCTAGCAGGGATATATCGCAAAATGCATATACCCGATGATCCGGGGTATTATGAAAAATACTATTTTACACCTGGCGATTTGGGTTTTGACCCCATTCCTACATCCATTGGGAATATAGGTGTGTTAATTTGTTGGGATCAATGGTTTCCCGAAGCCGCGCGTTTAATGGCTTTAGCAGGCGCTGATCTGCTCGTATACCCAACCGCGATAGGCTGGGATACTAACGACAGTAAAGATGCACAAATGAAGCAACTCGATGCTTGGAGAATCATTCAAAGAGCACACGCAGTGAGTAATAATTTGCCGGTTATCGTCGCTAATCGCGTTGGTCACGAAGACCTTGATTGCTTAGCGACATCCGGAATAAATTTTTGGGGTTCAAGCTTTATCGCTGGGCAACAAGGCGAGCTACTTACCCAGGCTAATACGAGCGAGGATGCTATTTTAGTGGCTGAACTAGACCTGGCACAAACAGAAAAAATACGCCGAAACTGGCCATTTTTTAGAGACCGACGAATCGACAATTATTTTGATTTAGTTCGTCGTTATCTCGATTAAACAATCTCCACATGCGTCGTCATTTTTCCATGGACATTTTCTTTAGCATGAAATTTGACAACCTGACCAGAAGTTAACATTTTATGTCCCTCTTGTTTGATCGAAGGATAAAATACAAAAACATCTTCTTTAACATCGTTTGCTCTGATCAAACCATACCCTTTGTGACGATTAAACCATTTAACGGTACCCGTGCGCATTGTTAACTCCATCGTCGTGATCCAAAGTGAGTCGCTTAAACTAACGCAACCGAGAATTAATCTCAACAAAAACTTGATAGACTGTAAAATATTCAGATGTTTTCAGCACTTTAACCCTATATACCCATAGCGTTTGGGATTTAGGCTTTTAGTGTGCGTCATATT
>CAZWUO010000080.1:4581-14109 GCA_964636675.1 uncultured Ectothiorhodospiraceae bacterium | reverse complement strand
ACACTCTCTGCGTTTGCCGATAAGGCCGCGGGTGGTTATTACCTCGACTTCGATATTGATCGCAAAGAGGCATCACGCTACGGCCTAACCACTGGAGATGTGCAGGATGTGATTCAAACGGCCATCGGTGGCATGAATGTCACTTATACGGTTGAAGGTCTAGAACGTTATCCGATCAATTTGCGCTACCCGCGGGAATTGCGTGACAATCTCGACAGTCTCAAACGGGTTTTGATCCCGACACCTACGGGGGCGCAAATTCCGTTGTCGTTGGTGGCGGATCTGCAATTGCGCCGTGGTCCTCCGGGCATTAAGAGCGAAAACTCTCGACCCAATGCCTGGGTCTATGTCGATATCAAAACTTCCGATATTGGCGGTTATGTCGCAGAAGCAAAAAAAGTGGTGGCGAGTCAGGTCAAGATTCCACCGGGCTATAACCTGGTGTGGTCGGGCCAGTTCGAATACATGGAACGCGCGGCCGAAAGATTGCGTATTGTGGTACCTGCTACCTTGTTGGTTATTTTCTTGCTACTCTATTTCAATTTTCGCAACATCACCGAACCCTTGGTGGTGATGCTGTCGATTCCTTTTGGACTGATCGGTGGATTTTGGTTGATCTATCTATTGGGTTTCAATATTTCGGTGGCCGTGGTTGTGGGTTTTATCGCTCTGGCAGGGGTGGCAGCGGAGATCGGAGTTTTGGTACTGACTTTTATCGATCAAGAAATTGCTCGACGCCGTAGAAAAAAAGGCGGGTGTTTAACGGGGGCAGAAATTATGGCCGCCGTGCATCATGGTACCTCTGAACGTGTGCGTCCCATTGCGATGACGGCTACCGCGATTATTGCTGGGCTATTACCGATTATGTGGGGCACCGGTACAGGATCCGAGGTCATGCAACGTATCGCCGCACCCATGGTGGGTGGTATGGTAACGGTCACGTTTCTTTGTTTATTGGTATTGCCAGTGATTTACGGGGTGATATTGCAGATGCAGGAGAAATATAAACAACAAGAGTCGTAACTTTTTAACCGCTGTTTTTTAATCACGGAGTAACATAATGAAACGAGTAACAAAATTTTTATCAATCATCACTTTTTCTGCTTTATTGGTAGTCGCTGGGCCACTATATGCCTCGGGCGATCATGCACATGGTCATGATGATGTGCATAAAGATGAGCATAAATCAGGAATGAAACATGACGATCATGATTCAGATCATGGCCATGATAACCATGGCTCAGCGAAAAACAAAATGTTTCTAAAAGAGAAAACGATTAATGGTTATAAGGTCACCTTTCATGTGCTGCAAGCCAAGCCTGGCAAAGAGATGGGCGGTACGCATGACTTTAAGATCAAGGTTGAAAAAGATGGCGCAATACTTACCGATATCCTTATGAATACCAAAGTGGTTCATCCCAACGGTAGCTCAGAAAGCAAAAAGACCATGAAAATGGGCGACTGGTTGATGGCCGGTTATGACTTAGGTCACAAAGGGAAACACCAATTGATGATTTTGTTTAAGACGGCTGATGGCAAGAAACACAAAGGCGGAGTGCACTATTCAGGTAGTTAGTACGTGTGTTACTTGATAACCCTGACCATCGCAGCGAAAGGCGACAGTAAGTGTCGCCTTTTGCAAGCAAATTTTCATTATCGAATATCAACGATACTCGCATTATTATAGTTAGGCAGTTGGGGCATTGTTTGCTGCGGAAATTGTCCGGTTAAACTGTTTAGAAATGCGACGATATCGCTGACTTGTTGCGTCGTAAGATTCTTATCGAGCTGGGTCTTCGCCATGACGCGCACCGCCTCGTCTAATGTCTCCACCGAACCATTGTGAAAATAAGGCGCAGTCAATGCCACGTTACGCCAAGTGGGTACTCGCCACATATGTTTATCGCCTTTCTGCTGTGTGACATTATACCGACCCTTGTCTGATTTTAAATCATATTTAGCGACATAGTTGTTATTGTCAAACGTAGGAAATTTTTGCAAAAAGATTTCTCCTACGGGCAGTGATGATGGGCCAGAAAAATTTGCTCCGGTGTGACAAGACGTGCAACCCACACTTTCAACCGTATTCATGCCGCGAATGGCAGCATCCGATAATGCGGTTTTTTCTCCGCGTAGGTAACGATCAAATGGGCTGTTAAGCGTAATCAAGGTGCGTTCATAAGTGGCGATTGCTTTTGCGATGTTGTCATAGGTGACAGGATCTGACTTTCCAAATACTGTCGTAAATGCATGCACATAACCCGGAATGCGCTTGATGCGTTTTATCACGGCAGCCTCAGAGGGCATACCCATTTCTACTCCAGCAAGTATGGGGCCTTTGGCTTGATCTTCCAGCGTAGCGGCACGTCCATCCCAAAATTGCGAGGATAAAAATGCTGCGTTCCAGACAGTTGGCGCTGAACGCCCACCTTTTTGGCCACCGACACCGACTGAAACTGCACGATTATCGGTACCACCTGCCATCACATTATGGCAGGAGTTACACGAGATGGTGCCATCGATGGAAAGCCTAGGGTCAAAAAAGAGTTGCTTACCCAATTCAATTTTTGCGGCCGTCATTGGATTATCAGCAGGTATTTTCGGTGTTGCTGGTAGTGCTTCAAACGCTAACAATGGTGAGCTTATGGTCGTCAAAAGTATACCGATTAAAATAATGTTAATGAATGTTTTCATAATGTTCTCAATTTCTCCTTTTGCAATAAACAGTGTGTGGCTATCTTTGTTTTAAGACATGATCGTCTTAAGGTCAATAGAAGTATTATCTAATAACCCGTCGTCGTTATCATTATTCAGTGTAGAACCGATTTTGGGAGCTCAGCTTATGATGTATACAATTGATTTTGTTAGGTATGTTTTTTGAAAAATACTTATTATGCAGGCTGGTCTTTGGTTTTCATTTTTATCACGTGCTTAGAATCACCACCCATAACAGCGAAGTGGATTTAAATATTTTCAATCTTGACTCTATCTGAAAGTTTAGTTAGGCTACGCCCACAATTTAGTCATTGATTAAATTGTATAAGGATTGACAAGCTTCGGGGGCAAGCTCCCAGGGCCTCATTCCTCATTATATCTAGAGCAGGTTCTCTCTTTAGTTTTATATCGACAATACGAGAGTTAAACGGGAAGCTGGTGAGTTAATACGATTCCAGCACTGCCCCCGCAACGGTAATTGAGTAAGGTTTTACATGGCCACTGTGAAAACGGGAAGGCGTAAAATCTGAATTGATTTTCTATTGATCAATTCAACTCATGAGTCCGGAGACCGGCCCGCCTAGTTAATTATAAACGTATTGCGGTGGGCGATACTGGATAATAGCATGTTGCCTATTATTTCTTTTCTCCACTGCACTTCCATTATTTTTTCGAGTTGTGCGTGCGAATTTTTCAATCCTCCAAAGCCGTTTTTTTTGTTCTGGGTAGTTTATTCCAACCCAGTGTTTTCAGTGCGCCGTTGATTATTGAAATTAATAACGGAACAGAATATGTGCCATTTGAAACGGGAGATGTTGATCAAACGACTAATTCTACCTTTGTGCAGATTATCGACGTGTCAAAAAAGCGCGATTCGCAACTGGATCTTGGGGAAATTATCGAAAATAACTCGGGTGTTAAAATCAGACGTTTAGGCGGTCTGGGAAGTTATTCATCGGTGTCAATCCGAGGGAAATCATCGGATCAGGTGATGGTGTATGTGGATGGCATGTTAGTCAATAACGCTTCTGGTGGGAGCGTTGACTTGAGCCAGATTCCTTTAAACCAAGTTGCTCGCATCGAAATTTATAAAGATATTATCCCCGTTGAATTCAGTGAGGCATCGAATGGTGGTGTGATTAACATTATTACTCATCGTGCAAAAAAATCGAAGACTGGGCACGTAGCGATTGGTGCTGGTTCGTTTGAGACACTGAGTGTAGATGTTAGTCAAATGGCTCAGTACAAAAAATGGGATTTTGTTTTTTCGGGTGGATATCTCGAATCAAAAAATAATTTCCCCTTTGTTAACGAAAATAGCACGCCCAATAATCCGTATGACGACGAAAAACAGGATAGAAATAACAACCAGCTCGATCAATACAATGCGCTAGCAAACGCAAAATATAAGTTTGATCATATGGCTTCAGTCAAATATCAGCTTGAATTATTTAGTAAAGATAAAAATATCCCTTCTACGAATAATAGTGAAAAAACACGTGCATCTTTGGGTTACGATAATATTCATCTGACGGTGAATTATATCAATAGCGCCATTGGCTGGAATAATTTTTCTCTGAATATGAGTTCAAAAATCGGTGAAAAAAAAATAATTTTTGATGATAGTGAGTCTCAAATTGGCTTAGACAAAGTACTTATTGAACAGTTAATACAGTCCTGGTCAAATAAAATCTATATAAAGTATTCAGGACAAAACTATCAGTGGGTAAACAGCAGTGGTTTTCGTTATGAAGATTTATCGATTGATGATGTTTTCACACCTGAAAGTCAACGCTCAAACCGACGAATTTCACTATCTAATGCCATGCAAGGCAGTTTCTATTTTTACGCCAAGCGGTTGATCGTATCCCCCGTGGGGCGTTTTTTTTTCTCGGCAGATAGGTTTGATGGTAATACATTAACGGAAAGCGATTCATCAAACAAACAATATTATACGGTTACGCCACAAATTGGCGTTCGCTACCAGCTAAATTCGCAGATGGATTTAAAATTTAATGCAGGTCAATATTATCGTTTGCCCAATTATGTAGAGCTATTTGGTACCCAAGGATTTATTGGTTCAAACAAAAACCTTGAACCCGAGCAAGGTAATAATTTTGATCTAGGCTTCGAGTTTTTAAAATATCCGAATTCAATTTTTTTTACGAAGCTTCAATGGAATTCGAGTCTATTTCATTCGATCATAAATAACGAAATAGTCTATTCCTTTGATGCGAGAGGTGTTGGAAAACCACTGAATAACAATAAATCAGTGATTACCGGGATTGAAAATAACTTATTGGTTGAGGTGGACTATTCAATTGAATTGACCTCTAACACAACTTTTCAGCGTCCTTTAAATCGGAGTGATCCGAATAAGACAAAATTACTTAGTGGGCGACCGCTGTGGTCGCAAGCTTCACGCGTCGCTTGGAATGAAAATAATATTTATATCTTTCTCGAGCATATTTGGGAATCTGCTTACTATTTCGATAGTGAGCAACGGTTGTATGGAAAAGTTCGTTCAATTTTTAATTCAGGTATCAAGTTTCAAGCAAAAAAGTTGCAACTCAGTTTGACCCTGAAGAATATATTCAATCATAGAAATAAAGACTATTTTTCCCAAGTGTCTCCGGGTTTATCCTTTTTTTTATCAACAATGTTTACGTTTGACTGACGCATTAATATTATTAGGAGAGTTTATGCAAGTTTCGTATTTTAAGAAAAACATATTCGTCAGAGGGCTTGCTCTAGTTAGCATAGCTAGTTTATTAGTTGGCTGTTTTGATGAGGATGGCAATGCGGTTACACCATCCATACATTATGCGGTGATCAGTACAGCATCCGCAGATAATAGTTCCGGTGATATCAGTATTGTTTCTTTGGAAGATTATAGCGCGGATAATAAAAATTATGCCGGCGAAACTGATACTGTAATATCGACGTATGGTGAAAATTTTTATCGCGTAGGTCGATTCAAGCAGGATAACATTACAAAATTGCATATTGACTCACCGGAAGCGGAAGATGTTATATGGCAATTTTCGGCGAATGGTGAAGGCGAGGAAAAAAGTAACCCGTATAAGTTAGTTGTTAAAAGTGAAAATACTGCTTACCTTATTCGTTATGGCCAGTCGAGCATTTGGATAGTCGATCCTTCCGTGGCGAGTACTGAGGCGGAAAATTTTGTTATTGGGGAAATAGACTTGAGCAGCTACACTGCCGGTGAATCTGATACAACGCCTGAAGCGGCTGATGCGCTATTGATAGACAATAAACTGTATGTACTTATGCAGAATCTGGATGCTGCATGGACCCCCGGTATTGCTTACATCGCAGTTTTTGATACTGAAAACAGTCATGCTGAAATTGCGACGAATACTGACAGTGCTACACCATTGGGCATCCAGTTAAAAGGCAAAAATCCCTCGAAGATGGAGTATCTCTCAGCGAATAATACCTTGTATGTTGCAGGTGTTGGTTCATATGAAAAGACTTGGACTGATCCTGTAACGCCTCCTGATTATGCCGGCGGTATTGAAAAAATAGATTTGGCAGATTACTCCACGGAAATTATCGTAGATGACGGTGAAACCTACGGACAGACGACTAATATTGCTATTTTAAGCAGTACTCGCGGTTATTTTGTCGGTTATAGTGCGTGGCAAGATACCGCAGTTTACAGTTTTAACCCAACAACCGGGGCAGTTGATGCAACGGCTTTACTGGAAAATGCGGATGTCAGTGATATTGAAATCGGTCCTCTGGGTAATTTGTGGATAACCAATCGAAATGAATCCGGTATTACCATCATTGATACCGTCAATAATTCAGTGTTTAAAGCCTTGATTGACACCGACTTGAAACCTGTTGATATTGAGTTCATTTCAACGACAGGAAATTAATGAATATAGCCAGGATTTCCGGTTAACTGGGAATTCTGGCTATCTCTTTAAAAAATTATGCAAAAAAAATTATTTACTATCATCTTATTATTTCTCGTCGCTAATGTTGCAACTGCAGAGGTTTCAGTCATCGATGACTTGGGTTACACGATAACTTTAAAGGTACCTGCCAAACGGGTTATTAGTCTGTCTCCCGGTACAACCGAGTTAATTTATAACGCGGGAGGATTGGAATATTTAAAAGGAGTTGTGAGTTATAGTGATTTTCCTGAAGAAGCAAAGCGCATTCCTCAAGTGGGTAGTTATAATTCGGTCGATATCGAAAAAATTGTTGCGCTCTCACCTGATTTAATCGTTGCGTGGGAGAGCGGTAACCCACCCTTGCAAATTAGTAAATTAAAAAAACTAGGTCTCGCCGTCTATCTTAGTGAGCCACGAGATTTTGAAGACATTCCTTCTTCGATATTGCGTTTAGGTATCTTGATGGGCAGTAAGCAAATTGCCCGGAAAAATGCTGACGAATTTGTTGAGAGATTAGCCAGTTTACAGCGGCGGTATCCAAAAACCTCAGATAAAAAAAGCGCATTTATTCAAATATGGAATAAGCCGCTTATGAGTATTAACGGGCAACATCTTATTTCTAAAATTGTTGCACAATGTAATGGCATCAATATTTTTCAAGACACACCGCAATTGACCTTATCCCTGGGTGTTGAAACGATTATTCAACATAATCCCGATGTTATTTTTGTGACCCGGCAAGGAGATCTTGGCGATACTTGGCTGTTACGCTGGAAAAAATGGGAGTTCATGACGGCGGTTAAGAATAATCAACTTTACGCGGTGAATCCAGATTTTGTCGTCCGGCATACGCCGCGTATCCTTGATGGCATAGAGCAAGTTTGTGGTTTTTTACATTCGACGGGGAAATAAATTTTCAGAGTGCTTACTCTATGCCAGGAGTAAAAACTGTTTGATTTTTGTTGGAGAGTACTTCAATTGGACAGCCATATAAGCGTTCTAAATTGTGTGTGTTGATCATCTCTTTTGTCGAGCCTGATTGCCATTTCCCCTCACCAAACAACATCAATACTTTGTCGCAATATCGATAAGCCAGATTCGCATCGTGAATGACTATAATGCCTGTTTTATGCTGTTTTTGGATATGTTGTTTTAACAGCGCCATTATCTTAATTTGCGCATGCAAGTCTAAATGGTTCGTTGGTTCATCTAACAAAAAATAGTCAGGGTCTTGGGTCAGTAAGGTGGCGAGGTTAAGTCGTCGTTTTTCACCGCCAGACAGAGTGTCAACCATTCGTTCTCTAAATTCAAGTAACTCAGTTTTTCGCAACGCTTGCTCAGCAATTTTAATATCTTCATCCGTTTCCCATTGCCACTGAGACTGATAGGGGTGGCGTCCAATTAAGGTCGCTTCAAATACTGTGCAAGGAAAATTGTATTCATATTCCTGCAATAAAATGCCTGCTTTTTCGGCTAATTTTTTTCGTTGATGTTTGTAGTTAATTAATGGAATATCATTGATGACAATATTGCGGGCGCATGCACTGTCTACATTAATCATATGATGGAGTAAGGTGGATTTTCCAACGCCGTTTACACCGAGTACTGCCCACATTTCGCCTGGCTTGAAATCAATACTCAAGGTCTTGCAAACGAGGGTTTTGCCGATGCGTAGCGTTAGTTGATCGATACTTAATGACATACTAGGGCCTAAGTACTCCGCTTCAGTAGATATAAAAACAGCGGCACACCGATCAAGGCAGTGATTATGCCAACCGGCATTTGCAGCGGAGAAAATGCGGAGCGTGCCACCATGTCTGCACAGATGAGCAATGTGGCCCCTGCTAACGCGCTAGCGGGTATCAGTACTCGGTGATTGTTGCCCACTAATAAACGGACAAAGTGGGGCACAACCAAACCAACAAAGCCGATACCACCGGCCAAAGAAACCGCGCCCGCAGTTAGCAACGACGCGAGGAAAAAAATTTGCAGACGCAATCGTTGAACGTTTAACCCCAGGCCGCTAGCTTGCTTCTCGCCCCAGATCATTACGTTGAGTTGGCCACATAGAAAAATGCTACAGAGAAGTCCGATGAGCAGAATGACAAAGCCGGGTAGGAGTGGGCGGTCATAACTCAAGTCGCCCATTAGCCAAAAAAGCATTCCATGCACTTTTTCTGGCGGCGAAATAACCAGTAAAAAACTAATGAGAGAAACCCAGCCTGCCGCCAAGACAACGCCGGTTAATAACAGGCGATTAGTGGTATGTCCGTTTGCACTGTTGGCTAAGATGAAAACTAAAAACATAGATAGCAGGGCACCGGCAAATGCTCCTAAGGTGATGAAAGTTGTTGCGAATCCTAGCGACATGAAGAGCAGTGCTGCAAAGGAGGCCCCTCCTGATACACCTAATACATAGGGATCCGCAAGCGGGTTGCGCAATAAAACCTGCATGAGCACTCCGGCGACAGAAAGTAAGGCGCCGGCGATAAAAGCAATGAGCGTCCGTGGTAAACGTAATTCATATACTAAAGTTTGCTCTAAAGGTGAACCATTGCCGAGTAAGGTGTTGAGTACTTGAGTTGATGATAGTGATGAACTTCCTACAAAAAGTGAGAAAAAGATACTGGAACTGACGAGAATAACTAAAATGACAAGTAGCGAAAAACGGTAATATTTCATTTGGACTAATATTTTACAAGGGGTGACTTATCATCGTTTCGGGAATCGCATTGTAGCAGAAGGAGTGCTGTCGCCGATAGCCTACGGTGTAGATCAATCATAGCTAGGTTGAATAATTGCAAACAAGTCCATACAGGAAGACTGTATCTGTATTATCGTGCCATGGTGGAAGTGGTGGAAGTGGTGGAAGTGGTGGAAGTGGTGG
>CAZWUO010000080.1:0-4481 GCA_964636675.1 uncultured Ectothiorhodospiraceae bacterium | reverse complement strand
TATTATCGTGCCATGGTGGAAGTGGTGGAAGTGGTGGAAGTGGTGGAAGTGGTGGCTATCCCGCAGATTTTGTATAACGTACCGGGTCGTATCACCGTGGATATGTTGCCGGTAGCATTCATCCAGGCTACATTCGTAAAAATCTGTCGAGAACTTTCAGACCAGATTCACCACTTTTTTCTGGATGAAACTGACATCCAGTTACATTATTTTTTGTAATAGTTGCAGATATAGATATTCCCTCATATTTGCATTGTGCTAAAATACATTCTTTTTCATCTGGCAGTACCATAAACGAATGTATAAAATAAAAAAATTCACCTTCTATCGTTCCATCTAGTACTGTGTTATTCCAGTTTGTCGAATCATTCGAATATCGCAATGCACTCCAGCCGATATGAGGTATCTTACGTTTGTCAGAACCGTTTTTATTCCCAGGTATTTGCACAACCTGACCAGAGATAAAACCAAGCCCAGCGTGATCCCCATGCTCCTTACTTTTATCAAACAACATTTGCATTCCAAGACATATTCCAAGCAATGGTCGTTCTGTCTCGATGAATTCGTCAAGGGCATAATCTATATTTCGGTGACGTAACTCCTTCATTCCATCTTCAAACGCACCAACTCCAGGCAATATAACTCTGTCAGCATTTCGAATAAGTTTTGGATCATCTGACAAAATCGCGGTAGCACCAACATGTTCTATACCACGCATTACACTTTTAACATTCCCCATTCCATAACTAACTACTACGACTTTACTCACGAAACTGCGTCATTTATGCTTCGAACTGAAAGCCCAATATTCTTACAATATTTACGAATATCGGGAACTGTAAAGTGACCATAATGTAGTACGTGAGCCATAGCTATCGCATCCGCATGTCCTATCTCGACAACATCCTTTAAATCATTCAACTTCCCCATCCCACCACTGGCAATCACGGGAATATTAACAATATCAGTCACAGCTTTTATAAGATCAGTGTCACACCCTCTTGCAGTACCTTCTTGGTCGACAGATGTCAGGATAATCTCTCCTGCACCTAAATCTTGACCTTTCATTGCCCACTCAATTACATCTAGACCACTATGCTCACGCCCATTGTCGTAATATGCTTCCCAATGATTACCTCTTTGCTTCGCTTGAATAGAAAGCACCATGCATTGGCTACCAAAACGATGTGCCACTTCTGAAACAATATTAGGGTTTTTTATAGCAGCCGTATTAATCGACACTTTATCGGCACCAGCATGTAGAGCAGCAGTTACATCATCAATAGTTCTCAATCCACCGCCCACGGTAATGGGTACAAAAATATCTTTGGTTGTATTTTCAATAATATCTAAGAGGCTATTTCGGTTATAAAGACTTGCAACTATATCGGCATAAAATATTTCGTCTATCCCTTGTTCATAATAACGTTTAGCGAATACGTTTGGGTCGCCCAATTTTCTCAACCCTTCGAGTTGGATTCCTTTTACCAAATTTGGCGCTTTAACATCTAATCGAGCAATTAATCTCAAATTGCGCACTTTAAGTATTATCCGTGTCCCATACTGTATGGCGCAACTCCCATACACTATTATCCCGTTTCCATAGATGGGGAGATCGAAACATATCAGTTAAATTATTAAAGTAGTTTCTGTCCATAATCGGTTGCTCGAACATTTGGCTTGCTATAGGAAATTCTTTATTTGGAATACTTAAATATTCTAAGATTTCAGAAGAAAATCGTTCAGGAAATTCACCATCGTACTTGCGTACAAGCGCAACACCTTCTTCTCTGCTTATTTCTTCATTTCGAATTTCTTGTGCTGCATCATATGTTGCTCGTCCAATACCAAATTTTATCGCTGTAGTATAGAAATGAAAGTCGTCGATTTTATCATCAATTCCATTATATTTGCTATATGTCCCTGGCGTTCTTTCTGGAGCAGCTTGAAAGCCACCGTGTTCAACAGCATAGTAATATGCTCCCTGTGGATGCCACGGGATATAGTATCCTAAATAATGTACTTCGATATTTTTTTCATTGAGAATATTTGGGTTGATTGGCAAATAAGGGTCTAGATCAACTTTAGTAACTCCAAAGTAGTCATATAAATCTTGAACTGAGACGCCACCAAGGTATATTTTTGATTTATCATCACTAGTATAATATGACCAGTCACGTTTAGCTGAAATTGTATCTTTTATAGGATTTCCGTATTCAGCTTCATTTTCACCATAGAATATCAATGAGATATTTAGCATAGCAGCCATTTTTGGTGCAAAAGCCTTTTGGCCAATCATAAAGGGTTGAAATGGATGGAATAAATTTTCAACTGCTAGCCTCGTTATTAATCGATGCATGCGTGGATTTGGTGTTAATAAATAGTTATCAAAACCTGATCCCAACCATGCCTGAAAGTTTTTCCAACCCCATTCCGTATATATATGAGGGGCCCAGGTAATAGTTAAAGGATTCATGCCGTATTTATATTTAAGAATATGTGACTGATAAAAACTATCTTTGCCACCTGAGCCTGGTACAATACAATCATAAGAACCATCATTTTTCCTATATTTATCACAAAGCTCTTTTAGTTGTATTTCGCGTTCAACCCAATCGATTGCTACTTTTTTCTCTTCCGCAACACGACAAGCATCACAGATACCATCACTATCAAAATTGATTGTCTTTTTCTCGCTTGTTTGGGTGTGTTGAAATTCAACTGAGGAATTAGGTCTTTGGTTTGAAATAACACATTTCTTACAAAACTTAACTTCTTTAGGCAAACCATATTTTGCCTCCAGCTCACCGATGGGAGCGTTAAACATCATGTTGAATTCAGTTTGATTTGCCAATTCAATCTTATTTTGATATTTTTTCATACACTAAGACTCTTCTGCTGGCAGACGATAAAATGTTTTATTTGTGATTCCTTCTAAGGGGGTTTTTTTTATATGAAAAAATATTTTTTCAGTCACCCCGCCATTTCCATACGGATTCACTATTGTTTCCAATAAGTCTTGAAAATCTTCTCTAAACAATTGATCAAAGGCATTTCTAATCCCATCATATGTTGAATCGCAATCAATAACACTATTAGCTCGAATTCGACCTGATTGTCGCGTACCAATATTCACAGTTCCAACTTTAAGGCTTGGTGCCTCGATAATCCCGCTAGATGAGTTTCCAACTACGCCATCCATATACTTTATTGCTGAAAGATAGCGGACTTGTCCAAGTGATGTGAAAGCAATTGATTTATTTTTAGTATTCTCGACATAGTCATCAATCATATAATTAATAATTCTCCCTTCCGGATCGGCATTAGCTTTAGTAAAAATTATATGTGTATCTTCCAGTTCATCCAGAGCTGCAAGAAGATTCTTAAATTGATATTCTGCTGATAATTTTTCCAAGGTGGCTGGGTGAAAGGTGACAAGGAGATTACGCTTCCCAAGCTTGAATTTAATGGATTCCTCAAATTTTTCTTTAGACAACAATTGCAATCGAATAATATTATCAATACCGATGGCGCCAAAATTATATACTTTAGATGGTTGTTCACCTAACTGAATTACTCTATTACGATACTCTTCTGCGGCAGTGAAATGCATATGTGACATTTTAGTAATAGAATGGCGAAGAGCTTCATCAAATGCACCTTCAGTGCTTTCCCCTCCGTGCAAATGTGCTACAGGTATTTTTGCAATCAATGCCGCACTTACAGCTGAAAATATTTCAAAACGATCACCAAGTACCACAATTAAATCAGGAGATAATTCTTTATACGAATCAGCAAAACCAATCATAGCCAAGCCCATAGATTTACTAATTGCAGAGGCTGTATCTGACGAAAGCAAAATTTCCACTTTATGGTCGATCTTAAAACCATCATCTTCAATTTGTTTGTAAGTTAACCCAAATTCTTGAGAAAGATGCATGCCGGTTGCTATGATCTGCAACTCCAGATCACTTGAAGCCTGAATGTCTTTTAAAAGCCAATAAAGTAACCCATACTCTGCTCGACTACCTGTTATTACACAAATAGTCCTTTTATCAGTCATTTAGCAGTACACTACTAGGAATGTTTACTAACCTGTCAGTTAGCCAGGTAGTATTTTCCATATCATCACGTTGGTAATGTTTAAACATAGGTAAGCGATTCATAGGAAATAAAATTGGACGTACCATGATTTTCTGTTCGTTTCTATATGCAAGAAAATTATCTAATTTTTCGTGCTTTCAATGTTAATGAATTTATCCAGTGATTTGAGCGGGTGCTATCCGGCTCTGCTACGAATTTTAATTTATTTTCCATACACTACTTATTATAATGTATAAATAACTGATATTTTTTATTAACTATCTCAGGTAACTGCTCCATTTGAGTACATCTTACCGCAACATTAATATTAGGGTCTGTAATCCTATACCCGTGGCGTTATAGATTTAGGCCTTATTACACGCCCTATTCCTTCCATG
>CAZWUO010000079.1:0-14552 GCA_964636675.1 uncultured Ectothiorhodospiraceae bacterium | reverse complement strand
ACGCAGTCTCAACGAAGGCGCCCACCTCACTCGACCTTTTTTAATAACGAGCTTTCTCGCCTTATTGATCAACATACCCTTAAACTATATCTTCGTTTACGGAAAATTAGGGTTCCCAGAAATGGGCGGCAGTGGCTGTGGCGTAGCTACCGCCATCGTACTTATTTTAGAGTGTATCGTCATGTTATGGATGACACTCAGAAATAAAAAACTCGCACCAATTGGCTGGCATTTAAACTGGCAAGGCCCCAACAAACAAAAAATTAAGGAGTTGCTGCATTTAGGCATCCCTATCGGTATTGCATTCTTGATTGAATCGTCAATGTTTACCTTTATTGCATTATTTCTTGCCAAATTAGGCAGTACTATTGTCGCCGGGCATCAAGTCGCCATGTCGGTGATATCGGTGTTGTTCATGATACCACTTAGCCTTTCGCTGGCACTCACCATACGTTGCGGTTATTACCTTGGCAAGGGACAGCCACAAACGGCACGCTATATTGGATTGATTGGTCTTGTACTCACCTTAGTCTCAGCCGCCCTGTTTTCTGTACTCATCTTAGTGGCATCAAAAGAAATCGCAATAATTTATAGCAACGATTTAGCGGTGCAAGCGCTTGCGGTCAAATTACTTTTTTTTGCCGCAATTTTTCAATTTTCTGATGCCTTACAAGTTACGTCCACAGGCATCCTACGCGGATATAAAGATACTCGCTTCGCATTTTACGTGGTACTGATTGCATACTGGGGGGTTGGATTACCACTAGGTTACATCCTCGGCCTCACCTCGTGGTGGGGTAATGAGCTAGGGGCCGTAGGTTTTTGGCTGGGATTGACCGTCGGACTCGGAATCGCCTCCATACTCCTCGTCGGACGCTTTTTTACCGTGAGCGCACGTCATCTTAATTCGCGTCGAGATTAAATTGAAGATTGTATAAAGAGGTATAATATTTCCCTTTTGCTATAAGTTCCTTATGTGAGCCCTCTTCAACAATGCGTCCGCGATCAAGGACGATTATTTTATCGACATTTTCAATCGTAGATAAACGATGAGCAATAACCAAGGTCGTTCTATTTTTCATTAAATCTTCGAGTGCCGCTTGAATAAATCGTTCGGATTCAGAATCCAGTGCAGACGTTGCTTCATCCAGAATTAAGATAGGAGCATCTTTTAAAATTGCTCGTGCGATTGCAATGCGTTGTCTTTGCCCACCAGAAAGTAAAACCCCATGCTCGCCTACCACGGTCTGCAAACCTAAGGGTAAATCCTCAATAAACTCCCAAGCATAAGCCATTTTTGCCGCTTGGATAACGGCTTGCTCATCAACCTCACTCGAATTTCCATAAGCAATATTGTGCAATATCGTATCATTAAACAGCCTAATATCTTGACTCACCAAGGCAATAGAGCCTCGCAAGTCGCGCAGCTTTATCTGCTGAATATCCTGCCCATCAATGGTAATAGAACCCTGCTCAATATTATAAAAACGCGGCAACAAACTTGCAATCGTAGACTTTCCACTGCCCGAGCGCCCAACAAATGCGACGCTTTCCCCTACACCAATTGCAAAACTTACATGCGTCAGCACATCGCCTTTTTCATCATCATAGCGAAAAGTGATGTCGTTATAACGCACGGCTCCATGCACGTTTGCCAACTGTTCTTCACCCTTATCCAGCTCTTTGCTTTCGGCGATAAAACCAAATACGCTTTGTGAAGCCACTATGCCACGCTGCAATTCAGCATTGACACTCATGATGCGTTTTAAGGGCGGCAACAAAAGTAACATCGCCGCAATTAAAGACATGAAACTTCCTACCGTAATAGTGTCTCTAAACTCGGGGCTAGTCGCCAAAAACACAATCACTCCCAATAAAATAGCGGCCAATAATTGCACAACTGGCACACTGATGGAATTCGTTACCACAACCTTCATATTTTGCTGTCGATTATATTCATTAACATGGGAAAATTTTTTTGCTTCATTCTCTTGACCACCAAATATTTTTATCACTCGATGGGCTTCAATAGTCTCTTGCGCAACATGGGTAACATCTCCCATAGAATGTTGAATACGCTTACTGATTTTACGCAAACGTTTGTTGACAAAAATAATCAGCACTCCCATTACCGGCCCAAGGATTAAAAATAACAATGACAACTGCCAGTTCAAATAAAACATCCAAGCCAATAGTCCGATTAAGGTCAGTGAATCTTGGATTAATAAGGTTAATACCCGACTGGATGCATTCGCTATTTGCTCGACATCAAAAATAAGTTTTGAAATAAGCTGTCCGGAAGCATTCTTATCATAAAACCGCGCGGGTAAATTGAGAAACTGCTCAAACATCTCGTTACGCAGATCTTTAATAACATGGCGACTCACCCAAGCCATGCAATAATTGACAAAGAAACTGCCAATACCACGAACGACAAATACCCCAATAATCAAAAATGGAATGACCTTAACCCAATACGGATCTTGCTCCACAAAGGTGCCATCGAGTAAGGGTTTCATCAATGCAGCGAACGCAGGTTCGGTCGCTGCTACAATGACCATCCCAATTATCGCAAAAACAAAAGCTCCCCAATAAGGCTTTACATAACTTAATAAATGGCGATAAACGGCAAAACCATTGTTTAAATCGAAATTGTGTTTAGACATGCAGGGTATATATCCTAAATTAGTCCGCTATCCAAGAACCTTCAATATTTAATACGTGTTCTCAAATAAGCGGTTAAGGTTTTGAAGTTTGCTGGGTTGAGAAATTCAATTTTGCAAACCCCAACTGCCTGGCGGCATCCATCGCAGCAATGACGGATTGATGAGTGGCCTTTGCATCGGCGCTGATAATAATCGGGAAATCTCTTGCATCACCTGCAATTTTTTCCAACGCGCGTTTTATAGTCACAACTTGGGTATTCACTAACTGCTGGCGATTGACAAAAAACTCACCGTTAGCGTTAATAGTGATCTCAATCGACTTATCTCGCAGCATATTATTTGAACTCGCCTCAGGTAATTCTAATCCGACTTCAAACTCCTGTTTGAAGGTCGTTGATACCATGAAAAAAATTAATAATATGAAGACAATATCGATTAATGGCGTAATATTAACATCAACTTGCTCAATTTCTTTGGTACGAAACTTCATGACTCGTCGACGCTCGCAATGGCGCTTTCACCACGTTGGCCGTGGATGATTTCGACTAACTTAATGGCTTCCTGCTCCATCATAACCACGAGATCATCGATCTTGCGGCGAAAATAGCGATGACTCATCACACTGGGAATAGCCACGGTCAAACCCGCCGCCGTGGTCAATAAGGCTTCTGATATGCCACCAGCAAGCACGCTTGGGTTACCCACTCCTTGCGCGGTAATCACGGTAAACACCTTGATCATTCCGACTACCGTACCGAGTAAACCCAGTAACGGGGTAATCGATGCTATCGTACCCAGCATATTAAGATAGCGCTCTAATTCATGCACGACGTGGCGACCGGTCTCTTCAATGGCTTCCTTCATCACTTCGCGTTCATAATGCACATTATCCAAACCAGACGCGAGAATACGCCCAAGATATGAACTACTACGTAATGCATTCAATGCGCTATTGTCGAGACGATTTTGCTTATGCAGATGATAAATTTGTGCTACAAGATGTTTTGGCGCAACCCGTTGCGTCTTTAGCGCCCACAGACGCTCACCGACCACAGCCATGGCAATGACCGAACAAATAATGATCGGTAGCATCAGCCAGCCGCCCGATGTAATCAAATCAAACATTCTTTAATCCTTAAAAACCTAAATCTCAAGCGCTACGGGTGTATTATAGCGCATGCCAATATTTTTTTTCATTGACTCTGGTTAAAGTCTCATCGCGCCAACCAGAAACGCCAGACCTAATAGTGATCGCACCGTGTTTGGCCGTTTGGTAAGTCACAATATCACGCGCAATATACCGCTCAGCCACGGGCGCAGCAGGGAAACCAAAACGATTCCTATACCCCAAGGGATACAAGGCTAAATCCGGTGATACCGCGTCAATAAACGCCGCTGATGACGAAGTGGCACTGCCATGATGCGGTATCACCATGACATCAACATCGATTAACCCAGGACGTTTTTCACGCAAACTCTTCTCCGCTCGGTGCTCAATATCTCCAGTTAATAACAAGCTCGTAGAGTCCGTAGCAACACGCAACACACATGAATAATCATTCCTTGATTTACGCGAAGATTGTCTGGATAACTGAGCAGTTTCAACTTGCCGCTCAGGATTTAACACGGTAAATATCACGCCATCCCAAACCCAAGACTGCCCCGCTACGCATTGACGGGCAGTTAACTGCGGGAAGCGCGATAAATCGCTCGTGAAAAATTCTTGCACCGGTATTTGTGTCAATACGGAAGTCACTCCCCCCCGGTGATCAGAATCACCATGACTGATCATAAGCATATCTACTTTTTTTATGCCTTGATGCCGTAAGAACGGCAATACCACCGCTTCGCCCGCATTAAATGTCTCGCTATACTTAGGCCCCGTATCATAGACCAATACGTGGTTTTGAGTTCTTACAATGGCTGCTAAGCCCTGACCAACATCCAGTAAAGTAAATTCTAGCTCACCATACGAAGGACTTTGTGGTTTTACTAAAAAAAGCGGAATAATCCATAAGAACGCCAGCCATCGTGCAGGAATACCCCGCGGTGCCAACAACCAAAGTACACCGATAAGCGCGAGAATAATGGCCCACATTGGAGGCGCATGTTGCACCCAGCTGTGAACTGGACTGGCAGATAACCACTCTAGGAATACCCAAAGCCCGTGCATATTTATATTCGCAAATAAGAGAAATGGCGCTGCCAACTCAAGCGAAAACAAAGAAATAATCACACCCAATAAACTTAAGGGCACAACCACAAAACTAACCCACGGAATAGCCACGAAGTTTGCGAGCGGAGACACCAGAGAGAACTGTTGAAAATAGAACAATAACAACGGCATCAACATCAGCGTAATACCGACTTGAACCAAACCCCAGCTGTGCCAAAAAGACCAGCGTGCAAGTCTTCCTGATAGCACATAAAATATGATAGCCACTGCAAAAAAAGATAACCAAAATCCGCCCGACAACACGGATAACGGATCAAACAACAACACTGCCAATAACGCGATAGCAAGAACCTGACTTGGCAAAAACCGACGATTAAAAAACACGGCACCTAAAATAACCACCGTCATCACCAGGGCCCGTTGCGTTGGGATAGCAAAACCCGCCAGTCCTGCGTAAATAAAGGCCATTAACAATGCAAATAAACTCGCCGATTTTTGCGCTGGCATAAGTTGTAATAGTCGAATACTTCGCCCCCAAAAAAACCGCCATAGAAAAAAAGCAAAGCCCGCGATTAAGCCAATATGGAGACCCGAAATGGCCACTAAATGATTCGTTCCTGTGCGCCTGAACACTTCCCAATGCTCAGTAATAATTTGGCTCCTATCACCAATTGTTAATGCGTTGATCACCCCACTTAACTCACTATCAACGAATACCGTATTAAGATTTTTTTTGATCACAGAACGAATCCGGTCAAAGCTCCAAGCAGCGCTCACCCTTGATAGCAGTACATTATCATCGGCTATTCGCACATAACCCGTTGCGCGAATGCGATTTTGGAACAACCAAGCTTCGTAGTCAAAACCGCCCGGATTCATAAACCCATAAGGCTTTTTTAAGCGTATGCGTAAACGCCAAGTATCCCCCGGTAATACATCAACATGGCCTCGATACCAATTGAGTCTGATCTTCTTTGGTCCGTTAATCGTTTGCCCATTATGCCTTAGCTCACTGAGCGCCATTTCGAAACGCTGCCGGTTATTATCACGCTCGGGTAACGAGCTAACAACACCAACCACCAGCAAATCTTGGCTTTCATATTCGGTGGGAAGTTCGCTACTCAGTACAATATGCCCGTGCAACATAGCCCATAATAAACCCGAAAAAAAACCACAAGGAATAGTGACGAACAGGGATCTCAGAAAACATAAAGGCAAACTGATGAGCAACAACCAGCACCAGGTAGAGGAAGGCAGCATTAGCAACTGCTGGCAAAGCAATACACCCGCCAGAAAAGTGATAGCAAGTACACGCATATTATTTTTATTAAAAACTTGCTAAATATAGATCTGTCTATAATACGCTCAGGATGTCAAGATACAAGCTAATCTTAAGAGGTATTCTCAATTAATACTGCCGGGTTGCAATATTGTTTTATAGAATCTCATTTTCGCGGTAGTATTCCTATAACAGCCAGTGGCCATCGGTACTTTACCTAAGGAAATCAATAATATGAACTTTTTATCTCAGCTTATATTCTCAGTAAAAGAAGTGTCTACTTCTAAAAAGATGGTTGAATCCTATGTATTTGTTGCCATTATTGCCGGATGTACTGGATATGCCTCCTCCTCATTCCTCGCGACCATCGTTATATTCTCCGTGTTATCACTCATATGGCTGTTTGCATCAACATCCATCTTCATGATGAGCACCCGGGGAAAACAAGCATTCGAACTCGAAAATGCAAATCAAAACAAGGTTGAGCGCAGTTAGCCAAGAAACCAAAACAGCAATATTCCTAAGCTAAACGTGAAATACATCGCACTATTGTGCATGCTCGTGGTCGAATAATCTTATTTAGGCAGATATATGCCCAAATATTTAGCACAAATAAATCTGCTATTACATACCAGATTTAAGTCGCTAACCAACTGATATAAATACAATTTTCATTACTTTACAGCACGCCATATACTGCATAAAATAGTGTTTGTGTTATCTAACCATCGAGGGATCACAATGCTCAAATTGAAGAAACTTGCTCTCGCTACTTTTTTTATACTCGCAACATTCCCCGCTTTTTCGAATACAGCCAGCCCGCTGGTTGAGACTTCTGCCGATTCCATTGTTGCGTATTGTGACAATAAGTATCCGGGAGAAAATCAAAAAACAATATTAAACGTTACCATTAGAAATCATTTAGGCAACGAGCAAAATGCTGTCTATAAACGCTTCTGGCAACAAACTGAAGACCGACAAGAGCAATTGACACTCTTTACTATCAACCCCGTGGATGCAAAAAACACCGCTTTTATGCAGTACACATATGCCGCATCACGGAATAAGAATACGGAGCAATGGATGTTTATTCCGGGCTTACGTAAAATTAAAAGAATAAGCATCCGCGATTTAAGTGATCGATTCCTAGGATCCGAATTAACCCACGATGATATTCGGCGACGCCTTCCTATCGATGATTTTCATAAACTATTAAAAGTCGAAGATAGTGAAAATAAAAAACATTTTTTGATTGAAAGCATTCCTAAAGAAGAGGAATCGATGTATTCAAAAAAAGTCGTCCACTACGTTTTTGACAAAACGAGTGGTCTATGTTTGAAATCTAATATTGCTTACTATGATAAAAAAAGACATTCCCTTAAACAACAAAAAATCACTTGGCAAAAAGTTAAAGATGCATGGCTTTGGAAACGCGTAGAAGTCATCAACACACAAACCTTCAGGTCCTCAGTATTTGAAACCAAATCTCCTCGGGTAAATGAAGGTATTGATAAAGTATGGTTTACTGCCAGGGCCTTAAAAAAAGGAATTTAATATCACCTTGACGAAGTAATAGATTTAAAATACCAACTCTAAACATTGCAAAGACATTCAAGATTTCGCTTGTGATTTGCTTGATTCCTTTTTAGATAAGAATCTTTCTAATACTTCATAGAATCGTGCAAGATCAATCGGTTTGGTTAGATATTCATTAACCCCAATAGCAAGAGATGTTTCGCGGTCTTTTTTCATCGCGTTTGCAGACAAGGAAATAATAGGATTGCGGTAACCTTGATCACGTAGAATTTTTGTAGCTTGCAAACCGTCCATTATCGGCATTTGTATATCCATTATTATCAAATCGTATTCTTCCTCAGAAGCAAGCTTGACCGCATCCTGACCGTTATCAACCAGGTCAACCAAGAGGCCTGCTTTAGTAATGTATTTTTTGATCAGCGCCTGATTGACTATATTATCTTCAGCGAGAAGCACTTTTCCTGTTAGCTGAACACATTGAAATACAGATCTCTGAAGATTCAATTTTTTCGGTTCGGCAACTGTCTGAGTGTCGCTAATTCTTCCTGCATCAATTTGCAGTTGGAAATTGCTACCCTTTCCTTTGGTACTTTGAATATCGATAGTCCCAGCCATTTTCAAGACGAGTTGTTGCGAAATATACAAACCCAAACCAGTACCTCCGTATTTACGTGTGGTCTTTATGTCGGCTTGGGAAAACGGCTGGAATAATTTTTTTTGTTCTTGTTGGCTTAGGCCAATACCCGTATCAATAATATTAAAACAAATGATATTATTCTCAGCCTTATATTTCACACTCACAAGAATGCTTCCCTGCTCAGTAAATTTTATCGCGTTGGAACATAAATTGAAAAGTACCTGGCGCAAGCGAGTAGGGTCTGAGTTTATGGTTTCAGGTATTGGAAAATCAAAACTAATATTGAAGTTTAGACCTTTATTTCTTGCTTGAGCACCGAATATATCATCGAGTTCTTGCACCATTTTTACTGGAGAAAAATCAATATACTCTATATCGAGTTGTCCTGCTTCTAACTTGGAATGATCGAGCACATCGTTTACCAATTGCAATAAATGGGTACTACTGTTTATTATAATATCGAGATTTTTTTCCCATTCTTCTTCTGGCAAACTATGTGTATAAAGAATATTTGAATATCCAATGATGGTTGTCAGCGGGGTACGAATTTCATGACTTATGTTCGCAAGAAGCGCACTTTTTTCATTATTTGCAGCTATCGCGATATCTTTTGATTCACTAAGTTCTTTCTGAGCTATTTTCCGCTCGAAATTTATACTTAACCAGCTTCCAATCAAATTCACCAAATCTTTATCCGTTTCAGAAAAAGCCTGTTTTTTTGGTTTTCGACTCGAAAAACTAATAGTTCCAAAAACTTTCCCTCTAACATTAATTTTGGTTCCGATATAAGCTTTCATATGCGTGAACCCAACGGCGGGAAGATCTTTATAGTTGGAGGTTTCAACGTCATGTATCGCAAGAGGCCCTGCGCTTTCAAAAGTAACATGACAATATGTTTTTTCTAATGGAACGGTCACTCCAGATTTTGCCGGTATATCAGGTGGTGCAACGGTGTTCAAAAATACTAACAGATTATTTTCTTCGTTGCGTTTAGCCACCTTCCCTATTTCCATTTCAAAAAGTCGACAGCCAAGTCGTAAAGTTTCATCAATTTGCTCATCGAAAGTTAATCCTGGACGAGCAGATATTTCGTACAGGCTACTAATTCGCTCATTTTGCCTAGATAATTGCTTTTCGATTTTGACATTTCGTCGAAGTATTATGTAAATGCTAATAATAAGCAAAAGAGCAATGACCGTTAAGGGAGCAACAAACTGTTTAACATCTGTCGTGCGTTGTTGTGATGCCAATGTCATTCTATTGACTTTGTCATGCGCTGCATTCAAAAGTACGTATAGTCGCCTCACAAGATTATCCAGCCGGTGACTAAATTCCTTACTCACTGATTCTCTTAGCGCGAACAAATCATTTTTTTGAAATAACTGACGCAGTCTAATGATCTTTTGTGCTATTTCATCAAAGGCTATGTCTATGTTTTGCACAGCTTCAAACTCAGATGTCGCTAATTCATAAGACCGAATATCACTATAGTGAAATATTAACAGCTTTTGTTTGGATTCAATTTTATCAAGTATCTTGCCAATTTCATCGCGATTGCTTGCTGTCATCAATCTATGTGCCAACGCTTGTTGTTGCGCACTGATATTGAGCAATGTTGCAACGAAGTACATTTCCTCCTGGTCCACTTGCAGTCCGTCGAGTAAAACTTGCTCTCGAGATAAACTTTCATACCACAGAAAAATGAGTGTTGCGAAAAGAAAAAGCACTACTAATAGCGCCAAAATTGCTTGCCGGTTAGTCTTAGAATCTATATCTTGCTGAGAACTGAAAATCATTTTTTGCAATCCATTATTATGCTTAATGTTCCAATGGACTTAAATTTTTTGAGGGTGTAGCTTAATATATCGACAGCTTAAGATAATTTCTTTAAGAGATTCTCACTGACTGGAAATGCAGTGTGCACAATTAGCAGATGCTAACAGGGGGCACCTTAGACGACACATTTTTAAAAATATTTTCAAATAAGAAAAAAAAGTAACAGGCCGTGCTTTTATTCGAATAGTCGAAAATATCAATAAGCAAGACCTGCTACTTTTGTTAATGCATTATTTTTTTAAGTTTCAGCGAGCTTCAAGCAAATCCGCAACTTTGTTTTTAAAACCAACACCAGAGGGTGTCACGATATCCCGACCATCAACCGATTTAGAAAACTCGATATCCGCATATTGGTCACTATATATCTTCACCTCTTTCTCCATTTCAGCCTCGACCACACTCACAGTACGATGATGTCTGCATTTTCCGACGCGAACAAACTTTGCGTTACCAAAACCGATGGTGCGACCAAAACCGATGTTTTCACGCCATTCCTTCCAATGACCAGCGCCTTCATTTCTTGGAGAGTTAGTCACAATTTCCCACTCCATACCATCGTGTCCTTGATTACGAGCGTAATCACCATGCATAAAGATTTGATCACCTTCTTGAGTCGCCCAACCGTTCCAATTAGGAAAGGTATCGGAATACCACACGTACCGCGTATGGGTACCTACCGTAGCGACGCGAAAAAAGCAGAGACCTTGGGTTGCCCAACGATTATGTTTTGCGCTACTGTCATTATAAAACGTGATCAACCATCGATTGCCATCCTTTACTAAATCTGGCATATGCGGCGGAACCGCTAGCGCCGTCCATGACGCTGACAGTGTTGTTGCAGCCACTAATGCAGATAATAAAACCTTAGACTTGATTTTCATTTGAAAAAACCTCCGTTTGTCATAAAAAAAACACTACTCCTAGTGCTGGTACAATAACTCATAATGACCAGCGAAGTGAATGCCAGCAATGTATATACCAGCACTGAGTAACAAGACGAAACTGAAAAACACAGAAGCGAAATTGTGCTGCATCCAGGTTTGCAAATGCAGCAATCATAAGCGTTTAGATGAAAATTCATTTATTTTTTTTAAAACCGCGGTGTTTACTGATGTTTGAAATGCGTTGTTGAAAATGCTGACTCCTGTCGCCATTCAACTACAAAGAAACTATGTCGCAAATTTCAAGCACAAGAAATAGTACAGGGTAACTAACTTTGTTGAGTGAGAGTATGAACAGAAAATGATTGACTAGCTGAAACTGAGTCATCAAGGATTGCGGCACGCAGTGTAAAAGAGCCAAACAAAATGGTCTGGCTCAAATTAGCTAGCTTAAAAAAATTAGTTTCTTTTTAGGTTATCATCCCAACCAGATATTGGACTTGAGTAACCACGATTTTCGGAATCTTCATGATACTGGTCTTGACTAGTATGCGTTCTACTAACCATTGGCACGACGATATTTTCAGGTTTATCTTTTGGTTTAACTTGCTTAGTAGAAATTGGTTTTACAATCGCGGATTTGGCTAAAGATTTTTTCTTAGGTTTAGACTTCACCGTAAACTCTTTTTCCCATTTTTTTACAAAGCTCATTACTGCCCATTCTCTTGCCGCTACACGTTTTTCAAATAGTTGTTCTTGACTTATGAAAAGCTTCCACTTTTTGTTTGTATCAGCTAATGTTTTTTCTACAATTTTTAGTTCTTTTTGCATTTTATCAACAGCAAGTTTCGCTATCTTTTTTGCCTTCATCGTGGTTGCTGTTTTCTTTTTAATAACAACGACCGAAGCTTTTTTCAGCATAAGCTCTTTTTGTTTTATTGATTTTTGCAGTGTTTTTATTTTTAACTCGACTTTTTTCAAATCATTTTTTGTTTTTAGCGTTATTTTTTTTAGCTTCGGCAACTCTTTGGGATCACCAAATACGGCTTTCTCCAAGTCTTTTGCAGATACTTTTTTGATGGCTGCGGTTTTTTTAGTCATTATTCAATTCCTCTCACGTCGGGTGTTAAGTGGTAACTAATTAGATGCATGCTATTTCTCGTATAAACCACCACATAACTTTAACGAAATTAGAAAAATAATTTCAGCCTCTCTTTATTTCGGTGCCGCAAGCCAAATTCTATCGATCTTTAAATAACCGCCATGATTTCCACGCATCTGAATAGATATTGCGCGTCCAGACGCCTGTGCAGTCAAGGCAGTTGAATAAAACATCTTTGCAAATTCTGGGTTTTCATTTGAAACGGCTGCTGCAACTGAATTTGTAATGTTCATTCCAAAACTATTAGCAAGAGATACGTCTACCGGCGCATCAAAATAAACAAGTATTGTATTAGACGTATTAACGTAAATCGAAGCCACTTTTCCGGTGTAAGAACAATAGGGACCCGACGGATGATCCTGACAAGTCGGTTTGGCAAAAACCGCAACTGGCATTAAACACAATAATAAAATAAACGCATATTTGTACATCATGAACCTCTAACAATTATTAAGAAAATCAAACTCAAAAAACACCAAACCCTAAGAGTGCGTTAACATCAATAACTTGCGCAAAGTCTCTTTGAATTGTCTGTATAAACGAGCAGCTTATCGTAAAAGCTTAAAAAAAAAGAAGTATATATGATGTATTGGCGAGGTTGCAAAAGTATCTGCGGGGCTTAAATCTTATAACTTTATTCCAAAAAAAGCAGAGCATTAAAATCCAACTCAAAAATATTCAACCTTTTAGCTGATAATTTATTTGCCATTCTTTAATATTCAACCTTATGGCTGATAATATTAATGAACAAGCACTTTCTAATACACTAAAAGCAGTCAGCGATACCACCCGCCGATCGCTGCTTACCCAATTGGTACAACAAGGACCAAGCCGGGTGACTGATTTGGCCGCTTTTTATGACATGTCGTTGAACGCCGTTTCCAAACATATCAAAGTACTTGAAAAAGCCGGACTTGTTACTCGAAAAACCGTAGGCAGAACCCACTGGATAGAGGCTAAGCTTGCACCGGTTACTGAAATCGATAAGTGGTTCAAGGTACTCAAATCTATTTGGGAAATGCGCTTGCAAAAACTCGATCTAATCACGAAAGTGGATGGGGAGAAATACTCGAAAAATTAAACAGGCTAAGCTTAGCTTAAAAAAAGAAGAAGACGTTTCCTTTCAACAAAAAGAAAGCGTCTCTTTATTTGCGAGCACACCTTGTTTAATCAAGCACGCTGCTTTTTCAATATCTTTAGAAAAATATCGGTCTTTGGCATAAAAAGGAACTTCTTTTCTAAGATCATTTTTCGCCTTTTCTAATCCATTAGAGGTTTTTAGCGGTGCTAAAAAATCCAAACCCTGACACGCAGCAAGCCATTCTATGGCTAGAATGTAGGCGGTATTCTCATACATATCTTTGAGTCTACGAGCTGCAAACGTGGCCATAGAAACATGATCTTCTTGATTTGCAGAAGTCGGCAAACTATCAACGCTCGCGGGATGGGCGAATGATTTATTTTCACTCGCGAGCGCAGCAGCCGTAACCTGTGCCATCATAAAACCCGAATTAATGCCGCCGTTTTCCACTAAGAATGGTGGCAAGCCACTGAGTTTGGAATCGATGAGCAAGGCAATACGGCGCTCGGCCAAGGCACCAATTTCAGCGAATACCAAGGCCAAATTATCTGCCGCCATCGCAATCGCTTCTGCATGGAAATTTCCGCCTGACAAGATTTCATTTTCATCCGCAAACACCAATGGGTTATCAGAAACACCATTGGCTTCAGTCAGAATAGTCGCTGCTGCATTGCGTATTTGCTGCAAACACGCACCCATAACTTGTGGCTGACAGCGCAGAGAATACGGGTCTTGCACACGATCACAGCTACGATGACTCGCTTCGATTTGTGAATGTTGTAATAGACGACGATACGCCGTACCGATGTCAATAACGGCTTTGTGTCCTTGAGCCTCGTGGATACGTTGGTCAAATGGAATCCGTGAACCTTGTGCCGCTTCAACCGACAATGCCCCAGTAACCACCGCAGATAGCAATGCATCCTCTGCGGCAAAGAGTCCTTCAAGTGCCAAAGCGGTTGAAACCTGGGTACCGTTTAATAATGCAAGACCTTCTTTGGGTGCCAACACAATAGGTTGCAAATCTGCCAAGACCAAAGCCTGGTCTGCACTAATGATTTCATCTTCATAACGCGCGTAACCCTCACCCAACAACACCGCACTCATATGCGCGAGTGGCGCAAGATCACCTGACGCACCAACAGACCCCTTAATCGGTATGCAAGGATAAACCTGTTTATTCAATAAAGTGATCAATGCTTTAATCACGGTTAAACGAATACCGGATACACCCCGTGCTAATGAATTTATTTTTAATATCATGATGAGCCTGACCGTGGCATCAGCCATAAAATCAC
>CAZWUO010000078.1:0-14597 GCA_964636675.1 uncultured Ectothiorhodospiraceae bacterium | reverse complement strand
AGGATAAATACTAACGCCCCGTTTTCTGTTAGAATTCGGCCCATGGATGTAAGCTCAATTTTAAATGATTTAAATGATGCTCAGCGCAATGCGGTTTCCGCGCCACCCCGTAATATGCTGGTGCTTGCGGGGGCAGGTAGTGGCAAAACCCGGGTTTTGGTACATAGAATTGCTTGGTTTGTGCAAACTGAAGGTATTTCTCCCTACGGTATTTTGTCCGTTACCTTTACCAATAAAGCAGCTGCTGAGATGCGGCAGCGCATTGAAGAGTTGCTGGACATACCCTCGCAAGGCATGTGGGTTGGTACTTTTCATGGTATTGCTTTACGCATCTTACGGGCGCACCATGCTGAACTCGATTTACCAAAAACCTTCCAAGTCATCGATTCAGATGATCAGTTACGCATGATTAAGCGTGTAATGCGTGAGTTGGAGCTTGATGATGCTAAATGGCCACCGAAACAAGCTCAATGGTATATCAATGGAAAAAAAGATGCGGGGTTGCGGCCAAAGAGCATCGAGCCGGGTTATGACCCGATGGAAAAAACTTGGCTGCGTGTGTACGAAGCCTACGACGTTGTTTGCAGGGGGGCCGGCTTAATTGATTTTGCCGAATTGCTGCTGAGTGCCCACGAGTTGTGGCTAAAACGCCCGGATTTACTGGATCATTATCGCAAACGTTTTAAACATATCTTAGTTGATGAATTTCAGGATACCAATGAAATTCAATACGCGTGGCTGCGTTTGTTGGCGGGCGAAACTGGAAAGATGTTTATTGTCGGTGATGATGATCAGTCCATCTATGGTTGGCGCGGCGCAAAAGTTGAAAATATTCAAAAATTTCAGCGCGATTTTGTCGATGTTGAATTAGTTCGTTTGGAACAAAACTATCGTTCTACCGCGACAATTCTTCAGGCTGCCAATGCACTTATTCGTTTTAATGTCGATCGTTTAGGCAAGGAGTTGTGGACATCCGGAGACGATGGTGAGCTGATAAAATATTATTCGGCGTTTAATGAGCAAGATGAAGCACGATTTGTCGTTGAAACGATTGAGCAATGGTTTGAGCGCGGGAATTTGCGTCGAGATACGGCTATTCTTTATCGTTCTAATGCGCAGTCACGAATTATCGAGGAAGCCTTGTTAATGCGCGGCATTCCTTATCGTGTTTATGGTGGTATGCGGTTCTTTGATAGGCAAGAAATTAAAGACGCTTTAGCATATCTGCGTTTAATGGCTAATCGAAAAGACGACGCAGCATTTGATCGAATTATTAATGTGCCTACGCGAGGCATAGGTGGGCGAACGGTTCAGCTCATTCGGGACAAAGCCAATGAGCATCATTTCACGTATTGGGATGCAGTCGTTGAAATTGTTGCAACAAAATCATTGCCCACGCGAGCACTGAGTGCTGTGCAAGGTTTTGTCGAGCTGGTGAATAGCTTAGAGACTTTGACCCAAAGCTCAGATATTGGTGACATGTTGCAGCATATTATTGAGCAAAGTGGCCTGATTGAGCATTACAAAAAAGATCGTGGAGAACGTGGGCGTGCGCGGATTGAAAATCTTGAGGAGCTGATAGGTGCTGCAAGACAATTTGCAGCTGAAGATGAATCAATTTGGAATACCACTGAGGCTGATGGCACAGGGCCGGAGGAAGAAGATACGGATGTGCTTGCAAATTTCCTCGCTTATACTTCACTGGAGTCGGGTGAATCGCAAGGTGGTCTGGGTGATGACTGCGTGCAAATGATGACCTTGCATACCGCTAAAGGATTAGAGTTTCCATTGGTGTTTTTGGTAGGAATGGAAGAGGGTTTGTTTCCGCATGAACGTTCAATGGATGACAGTGCTAAACTCGAAGAAGAACGTCGTTTGGCTTATGTTGGAATAACCCGTGCAAAACAATACCTCTACTTATCTTCTGCGGAACATCGACGTTTGTATGGGCGTGATACGCGTAATCGACCTTCACGTTTTGTCAATGAATTGCCCGCCGAAACGCTGGTGGAGGTTCGGCCTCGGGTGAAGGTATCGACACCTATTGCGCGAGCTAAGTCTCCGGCGTATACGGAGGAATTAAATGGCTTGTCTATCGGTCAGCGTGTAGTGCATGGTAAATTTGGTGAAGGGGTTTTATTGAATATGGAAGGTTCTGGGGAACATATTCGAGTACAAGTGAATTTTTCGAAAGTAGGTCAAAAATGGTTAATGCTGGCTTATGCGAACTTGCTGCCTGCTTGATTTAATTCTCGGGTAATAGCAAAAGGATGTCGCAAACGTTTTAAGTATCACGCTATTTTAAAAAAAGAAACCACGTCCGTGTGATGAATTTCCATTAACTTAAACAAAGTTAGAAAGTAAATGCCCGTCATCTGAGCTTAATAGGCTATCCAAGCCTTTAGTTTCTTCCTTGAGTTTGGCCATTTGTTCCAGAATTCCATTGACAGAATCTTTGGGTGATTCTAGATTTGTTGTCTCCGTGGCCTGTACTACTAAATCTTCCAAGTCCTTTAGAAGATCGGATAAATCAGAAAATATTTTCTGCGGTGTTAGAGGTGCAGCATCTCGTTGATTAACCACTTGGGTTTGCTGGTATAATTCGACAGCTTTATATTGTTTCTGCGATTGAAAGCTGGCACTGAAACTTGCGATTTCAGTTGAATCGAATTTCAATGTCGAGGCTTTTGCAAGCGCAGCATTCAGATTTCCGTACTCGAACTTATCGGCAACGGACTCGATGTTCTTGAGCAATTTATTAATTGATTTTAATTCGTCTTCATCAAGATTTCCTTGCACGCTAAATTCAAGCGAAAAGCTTTTATTGACGTTACTTGCGAAACCTTGGGTGTTAGCGTCGTTGCTAGAATAATCAAACTGTGTGGTATTAATACTGTTTGAACGTTGCAAATTAATCGTTACGGTATCTCCATCTTGCGTTTTAATTTCAATGCTTGAACTTATGCTTTGGCTGAGACTTTCACTACGCGCACGTAGCGTTTCGGTTTGCACTTCAGAGTTTAGCGCGAATGGGTATTTGCTCAGTGCTTCTTGTAATGCCTGTTCCAGTTTTGCGAGTCCTTTTAGAGTGGGCTCGTTGTTGGGATAATGGTTATCAAAATCACGCAGAGTGTTTTTTACTTCCTCTGTTACCACGTCTTTAACCATGTTAATTGCAGAAGTATTACCGGCCTGGGGTGTGAGTTGTTCTACCGTAGAATTTGCCGAATTAACGATTTTGGAGGCGGAGTTTCTTAGCGAATCCTTATTATCATAGGATGGGGTTGCTTGCTGGAATCTAGCCATGCTGTCTTGCATGCTTTGCAATCGCTGAATGATTCGTTCAGTTAAAAATGTACGTACCGCATCGGGCCTTAATTCATTGAGAAAGAGGCGATCAGCATGAGTACGTTTATCTTCCTCAGTTTGTGGTTTGCTTGTCAATTCTTGATCGATGTGGCGCTGCTGGGCGTCGTGATCTGAAAATCGACTTATAGCGTTAGCTACTTGCATTTCCTTGATTCCATAATTGTGTCCTATTTCTCATTAAGGCCGGTAAAGTTGTTACTTACCACTCGATTGTCGACGAGCTGCAAATATACTTTAAGTTTTTTTTGCTTAATAATTAGCGGAATTAAAAAAAAAGAAAATAAATTTTGTTAAAACATTAGGTTGGGATAAATAGGCTTATCAGAGATAGGGTGATATTTTTAAGCCATTGACTTAGGGTTTGCTGACGTTTCATTGATGAAACGTCAGCAAACCCTAGCACTATGTTAAATTATATGCCTGGAGTTGGGTGAGTAATTTGTTTTCGTCCAGTGGTTTGTCTATTTGCTTGGCAGCACCAACGGCGAGGGTTTTTGCGGGGTTAAGCGCTATATCCTTGTTAGAAAAAAGGACAATAGGTGTGTCGGCAAAGGCATTATTACTTTTTATCAGCGTACAAGTCTGAAAACCGTCGAGCTCTCCAGCGAGTTCGGCATGGATAAATACCAGGTCTGGTTGATAATCGATGGTTTTTGATAACGCATCAAATCCATCGTTGGCGGTGAACACTTGATAACCCAATGTGGATAGTAGTGTTTCCGTCTTTTTGCGACTGTTTCGGTTATTTTCGACCAGCATGATTTTGCGAGTGTTGCGGGCATGTGTTTTAACAGCAGTTTTTTTCATTTTTAATGCTAATGTCAACAGACCCTAATGTTTAGAGCAGGGCAAAATGCGATAATTAAAAAGTTTGTTACCTATTTTATTTCGGTACGCTAGCGTATAACTTAACTCTATTTTTGTAGGGTTGGATTTAATAGGGTTTAATATGAGGTTTTTGTAGGTGTTAAACAAGGTTTAAATAAAGGGTTGAAAAGATGACTAAGTTTCGATTAGGGGTGTTAATGGATCCCATTGAACAACTAAAAGTAGCAAAAGACAGTTCTTTTGCAATGTTGCTGGCAGCTCAAAAACGCGCTTATTCAATCTATTACATGCAGCAAAAAGACCTTAGTCTGCGTGACGGAAGAACCTGGGCACATTGGCATAAAATCAAAGTAACAGATGATTTAAGCAGCTGGTTTGAAATCCTAGATTCGGGATATTCTCCGTTAGATGAATTTTTAGATGTCATGTTGATGCGTAAAGATCCACCATTTGATATGGAATACGTCTATTCTACGCATCTGCTTGAGCTTGCGGAACAGCGTGGTGTATTAATGGTCAATAAGCCGCAGGGCTTACGTGATGCGAATGAAAAACTGTCTACGGCCTGGTTTCCCCAGTGTTGTACCCCGATGTTGGTTTCTCGCAGTATCGAAGAAATGAGCGGGTTTGTGGCTCAGCAAGGGGATGTCATCGTTAAACCCCTAAATATGATGGGCGGTGCTTCGATTTTTCGAGTTAGCCCCAATGATCCTAATCTTTCAGTCATCCTTGAAACAATGACGAATATGGGAACTCGGTTGATTATGGCGCAGAAGTTTATTCCTGAAATAGCAGAACAGGGTGATAAAAGAATCCTGTTAATTGACGGCAAACCCGTGCCCTATGCGTTAGCGAGAATTCCCAAACAAGGGGAGACTCGAGGTAATTTGGCGGCGGGAGGTCGTGGAGAAGGTGTTGCACTCAGTGCACGGGATTATTGGATTTGTGAGCAAACGGGGCCAAGTTTAGCTGCTAAAGGTTTTATGTTTGTGGGTTTAGATGTGATCGGCGACTATCTGACTGAAATTAACGTGACTAGCCCTACCTGCATTCGAGAATTGGATGCGCTATACCAATTAGATATCGCTGGAGATCTCATGGATGCGATAGAGCAAAAGTTGGACATTTAGTTTGTTGCTCAATATGGCCAAATGTTGTTGCGTTGCAGCGTTGCTGTTGGTAGCAGCTTGCGACAATGTTGCGCATGACCAAGGAGTACACAAAGAAGAATTTCTGGCTTTTGGTACTTTGGTGAATCTGGTCATCTATGGTGAATCTGAACAACAAGCGCATACGGCAGTAAAGCTTGCGATAGCAGATTTTATGCAAATGCATCAAGCATGGCATCCCTGGCAACCAGGGGCATTGGGCGATGTAAACCGTTCATTGGCGACGGGGAAAAGCGTTAAAATAGATGCGTCAATCAGCGAGCTAGTGAAAAAGTCACGGATGTATTATGCCAGCTCTAAAGGTTTGTTTAATCCCGCTATCGGGGGGCTGGTTAAATTATGGGGGTTTGAGCAGAGTGAATTGACGGCAATAGCTCCACCTTCGCATAAAGCGGTCGAGCAATATTTGCAAAGTAATCCGCAGTTAGCCGATGTTGAGCAAGATGATTTAATCCTACGCAGTCGTAATCCAGCGGTATTGCTTGATTTTGGAGGGTTTGCCAAGGGGTTTGGCATTGCCAAGGTCGTCGATCATTTAAAAAAAATAGGTTTGCATAATTTTATCGTCAATGCGGGAGGAGATTTGCAAGTAGTGGGTAGCAAAGGCGGAGAGCCTTGGCTTATCGGAATTCGCCACCCGCGCAATAATGGGATTCTTGCATCGCTAAAAATGAGCGGTGAAAACAGCGTCTTTACCTCGGGTGATTATGAGCGTTATTTTATTTTTGAGGGCCGGCGTTATCATCATATTCTCGATCCAAGAACGGGAACTCCAGCAAACGATTTTCAATCAGTGACGATTGTTCACCCTGAAGCAGCTTTGGCAGATGCGGCTGCTACGGCATTGTTTGTGGCTGGAAAAGACGCGTGGATAGCCATTGCTAAATCGATGGGTGTTCAGCAAGTGATGCTGGTTGAGCGTAACGGCGATGTATTAATTACCTCTCAGTTACACCAGCGAGTGGAATTCACCAATGATTCTGAGCAGGTAATAAAAATTGTTAGTTTGCAATGACATTAAGTGACCGGTTTGTTTTAGGCGCTTCGATTGTGCTGGTTGTTTGCTCGTATTTTTTCTTTTGGAGCGGCGGCGGTGCGCTTGGTCAGCGGGTTGCTGTGGTGCTCCGAGGGGTCGAGATGCAAGTGCTGGCCTTAAAAGATAATCAAATTGTTGAGATTGAAGGCTTGCTCGGGAAAAGTAGCATTGAAGTGAAAGATGGGAAAATGCGTTTTATTGCGTCGCCGTGCCAGGGAAAGCAATGCATACATGCGGGATGGATTAACCGGAGTGGCCAGATAATTGCCTGCTTACCCAATGGCTTAAGTCTTATTGTTGAAGGCGGTAAACAATATGATTCAATTAATTTCTAGGGCTATTTTTTTATGATACTAAATTCTGGCGCTTACCTTGCTATTATCTTGCAAAGCGGTTTCTCAAGGCCGTGTTTTAAAAATACTTTGCAACGAGACGCAAGTACTCCACGCAGAGTATGCATGCTTTGAAAACGAGCTTGCCTGTTTCTGATGAAGATTATCGTATCGTGGGACTTGCGGTTTTAGCGATAGCGATCCATGTTTTTGAAAGTGCGATACCGAGTCCTATTCCTGGTGTAAAGCCTGGCTTAGCTAATGTTATTACGCTTACTGTCTATTTTCTCTTTGGTTTACGATTTGCTGTTTGGGTGACTATTTTGCGAGTCCTTGTAGGTAGCATCGTTATGGGTACCTTTTTATCACCTACTTTTTTACTCAGCGCAACCGGTGCCTTGGGTAGCATCCTCGTTTTATGGTGTGTTTATAAAGGCGGTGGGTTTGGCCTCACCTGTGTGGGGCTAGCGATCTTAACCAGCATGGCTCACATAAGCGGTCAATTTGCTATTGCATATATCGTGTTTATTCAACATGAGGCAATACTCTATCTGCTTCCTGTATTATTAACGGCCGCGCTGATATTTGGGTTAGCAACGGGTTTTATTACGCGCGAGTTAATGACAAGGGTTGCGCAGGAACTCGGGGCATATCGTACTCGTGCTTTTTTATGTGATGAAAAAAATGTTTCCAGTAGTGATAAAAATGCAAGCACAGACCCTAATATATAATCAAGCTTACGGTGAACCGGATGTTGACCGCTTAGGCTTGATGCTTATTATTGCCACGGGGATGCATTTGCTCATTATATTGGGCGTCAGCTTTGTTGCTGATGATGCAAGCAATAAAGTGGGAATGCTGTCAAGCCTCGAAATAACATTGGTGAATAATAGGAGTCTTAATAAAATTGATGAAGCAGATTATCTGGCACAAGTTAATCAGGAAGGCGGTGGTGATAGCCAAGAGAAACGCCGGCCCGAAACTATTTTTGAATCGCTATTACCGCTAGAGCAGCCAGTGGTGACTTCGTTAAATCCACCTATGCTACAACCCGTACCCAAGCAACTAGAGTCACGTACTGAAATATTAACAACTTCGCGAGCGCAAAAAAAAGTAACAGCGGAATTACTGCCGGTGCAAAAAACTAAGTCAGAGCAATTGAGTGCTGTCGAGCTCATTAGCCGCAGCATGGATATCGCGAGTTTAGAATCAGAGATCGGTCAAACTGTTCAGGCTTATGCTAAATTACCGCGGAATAAAATAATTACCGCACGCACTAAAGAATATGTGTATGCAAGTTATATGAATTCGTGGCGGCAGAAAGTGGAACGAATCGGTAATTTAAATTTTCCAGCTGCAGCGAAACAAAACCAACTTTCTGGAGAGCTTATTTTAGATGTTATGTTAAGAGCTGATGGGACTATTTATGAAATAGAAGTGGTAAAAACATCAGGTCATCAAATACTGGATGATGCGGCAGTGCGCATTGTAAATTTATCGTCGCCATTTTCGCCATTTTCTCAAGCCATGAAAAAAGAAACAGATATTTTACACATTATTCGAACTTGGAAATTTATTGGCGGAAAAGCCATGACAGCGCGATGACATGCGTTGAATTAAGGAGTATTAAAATCAAAGTATGAGCAAAGAGAAAGAGTGTGATGTTTTAACCGGAAAGTTTTTAATCGCCATGCCAGCTCTTAATGATCCAAATTTTTTTCAGAGTGTTACCTATATTTGTGAACATAATGCGGACGGAGCTATGGGTTTAATGATTAATCGTGAATCCGATGTTACCGTTGGAGAAGTTATTACGCAGCTTGGACTCGAATGGCCAGCACAACATATTGCTGACAAACGCGCCTATTTGGGTGGGCCAATGAATCCTGATAGAGGGTTTTTAATCCACGAACCCGTGGGGAAATGGGAAGCAACGATCACGGTTGGCGATGCGAGCAATAACACATTAAGTATTACGTCTTCGCTGGATATTATGCAAGCGATAGCCAACGGCGAAGCCCCAGAAAAAATGTTGTTAGTGCTAGGATATGCGGGTTGGGGGCCTGGGCAACTGGAACGAGAATTGTCCCAGAACGCATGGTTGAGTGGCCCAGGTAGTCATGAAATACTGTTTGAGACTCCCAGTGAACAACGTCGAGATGCTGCCGCTGCATTGATTGGCGTTGATTTGTCTTTATTGTCTAGCGACGTAGGGCATTCTTAGTGTTTTATTTTTGTGGATACTCTATGTACGGCTCCAAAAATAATGGCTGACTCAGTACGGGTCGTTTTGGGTTTTGACTATGGAATTAAACGCATAGGTGTTGCTGTTGGTAATTTGATTACGCATACCGCGACACCTTTGCCGATATTGAGTGCGCTGAATGGCGCTCCGAAATGGGACCAGGTAAGCAAGCTTATTGCCGATTGGAGTCCTGATGCTTTTGTGATAGGTCTGCCTTTGTATGCTGACGGCGCAGACAGTCAATCCAGTAAAGGTGCGAAGCGTTTTGGTAACCGTTTAAATGGGCGGTATAATTTACCGGTGTTTTGGATGAATGAGCGCTTGAGTTCTTATCAAGCTGAGTTGACTCAGCGAGAAAATAATAAGATTTATGGAAATGTTGGATTAGATAGCTTGGCTGCAAAATTAATTGTAGAATCTTGGTTAACAGATGGCAGTTAATGGTTAGGAAGCTCTGATTAAGGATAATAAATGACCCAGCATTTAGATGTTGAATTAATAATTAAAAATCTAACACGTGATATTCATGAATATATTGAACAACATCAATTGCAAGATGTGTTGATGGTTGGTATTCATACGGGGGGGGCATGGGTAGCGGAGCGCCTGCATAAAAACCTAGCGTTGACGACAGAATTGGCCGAGCTTAATATTTCTTTTTATCGCGACGATTTTACCCGCATAGGAATGCACCCACAGGTACAACCCTCTAAATTACCGGCTAGTATTGATGGTCGTCATGTCATCTTAGTTGATGATGTATTGTATACAGGGCGAACTATCAAGGCAGCATTACATGAAATTTTTGATTATGGCCGACCTGCGCGTGTGACGCTAGCCGTCTTGGTCGATCGAGGGGAGAGGGAGTTACCGATACAGGCTGATTTGATTGGAAAAAAAATCGAACTCAAAAAAAAACAGCAAATAAAGCTTACTGGACCATCGCCATTAGAGCTAAGTCTTATTGATGCCAGAAATTAATGAAGTTCTCAAAATAGAAAGTATAAGTAGGAAGTACAAGTAGAATTTTATGAGTTACAGCAATAATATCCAACTCACACCGGATAAACGATTGAAACATTTTTTATCGATTGAAGGTTTACCGCGAGCCATTCTTGTTGAGATCCTTGACACCGCAGAGAATTTTGCGCAGGTAGGTGAGCGTGCGATTAAAAAAGTTCCTATCTTACGTGGTAAAACGATTGTTAATTTATTTTTCGAAAATAGTACGCGCACACGTACTACTTTTGAGCTTGCAGCCAAACGTTTATCGGCGGATGTGTTGAATATGAATATCAGTATTTCGGCAACTTCAAAAGGGGAATCTTTGCTTGATACATTAAATAATTTAGAGGCAATGCAGAGCGATATGTTTATTGTGCGTCACGCAAGTAGTGGTGCGGCACAGTTTATCGCTAAACATGCTCCGGAGCATATTAGTGTTATTAATGCAGGTGATGGATGTCATGAACATCCGACTCAAGCAATGTTGGATATGTTTACAATACGCCGTCACTTTAAAGAATTTTCAAAACTGAAAGTCGCTATTGTTGGCGATTTGCGGCATTCAAGGGTTGCACGGTCGCAAATTCATGCCTTAACGACGCTCGGTGTTAATGAGGTCAGAGTTATTGGTCCAAATACATTGATTCCGATTGAAATGAAAGAATTAGGTGTGCATATTTATCATGATTTGTGTAAGGGTTTGAATGATGTAGATGTGGTTATTATGTTACGTTTGCAACAAGAGCGCATGCAGGGTGGTTTTTTACCCTCTGAAAAAGAGTTTTTTCAAACATTTGGTTTAACCGAGCAAAAACTTTCTTGTGCCAAACCCAATGCCATCGTCATGCATCCTGGGCCGATTAATCGGGGTGTAGAAATTGCCTCGAAAGTCGCAGATGGAACACGATCGGTTATCTTGGAACAAGTAACCAATGGCATAGCGGTTCGAATGGCTATAATGTCGATGACGATGGGTAGTCATTTAGCCGCGGTAACTAATGCATGAGAATTAAAATAGAAAATGGTCGCTTGATTGACCCCGCTAACCAGATGGATGAAATCATTGATCTGTATATTGCTAATGGGGTGGTGGTTGCGATAGGTTGTGCGCCGGAAGGTTTTGCAGCGGATAAAATGATTAATGCAACAAATCAAATTGTTTGCCCGGGTTTGGTTGACATGCGAGCGCGCTTACGCGAACCAGGTTTCGAATTCAAAGCTACCATTTCAAGTGAGACCCAGGCTGCTGCGGCATCTGGAATTACAACACTGTGTTGTCCGCCGGATACGCTTCCCGTTATTGATACTCCGGCCGTATTAGAGTTGATTCGGCATCGGGCCAGCAACGCAGGGTTTGCTAAAATTGTGGCTATTGGGGCAATGACAAAAAATTTAGCCGCAAAAGAAATAAGCGAAATGTACGCGTTAAAAAAAGCGGGTTGTGTTGGGATAGGTAATGCACTAAAACCGGTGACGGATGGTTTATTGATGCGGCGTGCGATGGAATATGCCGCGAGTCAGGAATTAACGGTGTTTTTATTTGCTGAAGATGCTTTCTTGCGGGGTGATGGATGTGCACATGAAGGGCCGGTCAGTATTCGCTTAGGCCTAGCGGGAGTTCCTGAAGTGGCAGAGACAGTTGCTGTTTCAAGAGATTTGGCGCTGATTGAATTGGCTGGAGTGAAAGCACATTTTTGTGGTTTGTCCACTGCTGCGAGCGTGCGCATGATTAACCGCGCGCAACGTGAAGGTTTGCCTGTAACCGCAGATGTTGCAGTGAGTCATTTGTATATGACAGATGTCGATATCAGTGAATATGATACCTGTTACAATGTGCGTCCTCCATTTCGTTCACAACGTGATAGAGATGGTTTGCGTTCGGGATTAGCAGAAAAAACCATATCGGTTATTTGTTCGGATCATCAGCCGCATGAAATTGACGCTAAACTCGGAACATTTGGTGATGCGGAACCCGGTATTTCAGGTTTGGAAACTTTGTTGCCGCTAGTGATGCGGTTAGTTGACGATAAGCTCATGTCTTTAGCGGAGGCTGTCGAGTGTGTGACGTATAAACCGGCGCAAATTTTAGGTATTAGAGCAGGCACATTAGGGGTTGGTGAAAGTGCTGATGTTTGTATTTTCAGTCCGGATAAAGATTGGCGTGTCAGCGCTGAAAGTATACGGAGTGAAGGAAAAAACACACCCTATATTGGCTGGGAGTTTTCCGTCAAAGTCAGTTTCACTCTTCTTGATGGACAAATTGTTTATCAGGACTGTCAAGGTTAAGAAAGCTTTTATGTCTATGTGTGTCCCGGGATTTTCCTTAGAGAATACCCCGCAAGTTAAATAATGCTTAGTTGCTATGATGCAGAAATTCTGAATTTCAGAGAATATCCGTTAGCTGTTGTTGTTGATCTTAAAGTTAAGGCACGATTTCCCGAGTTAGTTTCTCTGAGTTATTGCTTTGTGGTATTGGCTAACGAAGATGTTGAAATTATCGCTTATGTGATGCAGTTCAAGCAAATGACTCAACAATTACGGTTGTTTATTCCTGAGCCAGATGAATGCAGCAAAGCAAAACTTGCGTTAGTTTCAAGCTTAAAGCTCTCGATGCCGTGTTTTTTTGGGCTTGCATTTTCTGAGCGGCGCGATGGGGTAAATCTCATTCTTTGTGATGTAGCGGGTATGGGTTCGGCTATTTTCTTAGCAGAATATTATAAAAAAAAAGATTTGAGTAAACATACCTTTGTATTTATTGAGGCAGCAAAACATTTCAATTTTAAGCCTGTTCCGTCGCGATTTGTAAGTCCTTTTCTTCCTGCTCACGTTATTGCGGCAATGCCCTTGATGGAAGACTGGGGGATATTGAGTAGACTGTTAAATCCACAATTTCCGGGTTGTTTTGACGGTGGCATTGATTTGTTATTGTCTATGGTAGTGGGGCATGTCTGTCAGAACCCAGAGAAAAAAATTTCCGTCGAGCTCATTGGGCGCGCTGAATTTGTAGAAGAATCTCAGTTTCAGTCGAATAGTAGCCGAGTTAGCTTGTTTAAAACAGTGTTAGTATCCTAAAAACTTGGTTTAACGTTTACCTAAGAAGGTGATCATATCGATGAGTGTCGCGGATAATTTGCACAATGTTCGCTTAAAAATAAAGCAGTTTGAAAAAAAATATGCTCGCGTAGAAGGATCAGTAAAGCTGCTCGCAGTGAGTAAAACTAAGTCCATAGAAATGATTCGACAAGCCGTACATGCAGGGCAAGCGGCTTTTGGTGAAAACTACGTGCAAGAACTTGTTGTCAAGTCATTGGAGCTAGCCGATGCCGGCATCGAATGGCATTTTATTGGGCCTATTCAATCAAATAAAACCAAGCAAATTGCTGAACGTGCACACTGGGTGCATAGTATTGATCGATTGAAAATTGCCCAGAGGTTGAACGATCAACGACCCAGAGAACTGTCGGTTTTGAATATTTGTTTACAGATAAACATTAACGCCGAGAGCGCGAAGGCGGGTCTTGCGAGTGATCAAGTACTGCGAATTGTTGCAGCGGTAAAAAAAATGCCCAGATTGCGCTTACGGGGTTTGATGGCTATCCCCGAGTACACGGCTAACATCGAACGACAGCGCAAGAACTTTTTAGTATTACGCGAACTCAGGAATCATATTCAGTCAACGATGGATATTGGTTTGGACACCTTATCGATGGGAATGTCCGGCGATCTTGAAGCGGCAATTGCTGAGGGTACGAGCATGGTGCGCATCGGAACCGATATATTTGGGGCAAGAGGTATTCCTGATTGATATGCTTTGCGCCTCTTTGTTGTCGTGCGAGGGGGTTTCGGTGTGCCTTAGCGTAAAATTTGTTATAAACTTTGCAGATGAATTCAACATGAAGCAGCAAACTATAAGTAGCAAACTATGAAAAACTCTAATATCACCTTTGTGGGCGCTGGCAATATGGCAACAAGTTTGATTGCTGGCTTGATCAGTGATGGTTTTAGCGCGTCTCAAATCTCAGTCTGCGACATAGATGAAAAAAAGTTAGCGCTTTTAGCGTCTCGTTATTCTGTTAATACTCATATCGACAGCTCGCAACTTATAAAAAAATCCGATGTTGTGGTGCTTGCGGTAAAACCACAAAGTATGCGAGCAGTTTGTGAGTCGCTTGCTGAAGCTGTACAAACAACGTCACCACTGCTCATTTCCGTTGCTGCCGGTATTCGAGTGGTTGATTTAAATCGCTGGTTGGGCGGTGGTACTCCAATTGTTCGTGCAATGCCAAATACCCCTGCTTTGGTGCAAACAGGAGCGACCGGGTTATTTGCTAATATTGCCGTTAGTGAAGCGCAAAGAGGCCTCGCGGAGAATATTATGCGTGCCGTTGGCCTGACAATTTGGATAGAAGAAGAAGATCTAATGAATGCGGTTACTGCTTTATCAGGAAGCGGCCCGGCTTATTATTTTTTGGTCATGGAGGCTATGGAAGCGGCCGGTGTTGCATTGGGTTTGTCGCCAGAAGCAGCACGTTTGTTAACGCTGCAAACTGCCTTAGGGTACCCTTAGCCTGGTATGCCATGAATAGCTGGTTAGAGGACTTTTCGTATAGAAC
>CAZWUO010000077.1:0-15019 GCA_964636675.1 uncultured Ectothiorhodospiraceae bacterium | reverse complement strand
CATGTCTCTTGCCGACTGGGGCCGCAAAGAAGTTAAAATCGCAGAAACGGAAATGCCTGGTTTAATGGCATTACGTGAAGAATTCGGAAACCAGAAACCACTAAAAGGTGCTCGAATTGCCGGCTGTCTTCACATGACCATTCAAACTGCAGTATTAATGGAAACACTCATCGAGTTAGGCGCTGAAATACGCTGGTCTTCCTGTAATATCTTTTCAACACAGGATCAGGCTGCAGCGGCAATGGCGGCGGCAGGCATCCCTGTATTTGCATGGAAAGGTGAGACAGAAGAAGAAGCAGAATGGTGTATAGAGCAAACCATTGTTGGCCCCAACAACTGGCGTCCTAATATGATTTTAGACGATGGTGGCGACCTCACCATCATGATGCATGAAAAATTTCCAGAATTACTGGAAGATGTAAAAGGATTGTCCGAAGAAACCACTACGGGCGTACATCGACTATACGAAATGGTCGCAGACAACAAATTGAAAGTCCCCGCCATTAACGTGAACGATTCGGTGACAAAATCCAAATTCGATAATCTTTATGGCTGCCGCGAATCTTTGCTAGACGGCATTAAACGCGCGACTGACGTGATGATCGCCGGTAAAATATGTATCGTTATCGGCTATGGCGATGTCGGCAAAGGCTGTGCGCAGGCATTCAAAGGCATGGGCGCTACAGTCTGGGTCACCGAAATTGATCCTATCTGCGCGTTACAAGCGGCAATGGAAGGATATCGTGTAGTTACTATGGATGACGCTGCATCACAGGGCGATATTTTTGTCACCACTACAGGTAATGTCAATGTCATCAACCATGAAAATATGGTGGCAATGAAAAATGAAGCCATCGTGTGTAATATTGGTCATTTTGATTCTGAAATCGACATTGCCTCTCTTCGCGGTTATGCATGGGATAACATCAAACCTCAAGTCGATCATGTTACGTTCCCTGATGGCAAAAAACTCATCATCCTTGCTGAAGGCCGCTTGGTTAATTTAGGATGCGCAACTGGTCATCCGAGCTTCGTGATGTCTGCTTCATTTACCAATCAAGTAATGGCGCAAATGGAGCTATGGGCTAACTCTAATAACTACGAAAATAAGGTATACATTTTACCAAAACATTTAGATGAAAAAGTGGCGCGACTACACTTGTTGAAAATTGGCGTAAACCTGACAACAATGACCAAAGAGCAGTCTGACTACCTCGGTATTCCGGTCGATGGTCCTTATAAACCAGAGCATTATCGGTATTAATCAGCTTCTTTATTAGTGCATATAAAAAAAAAAGGCGCTTAGGTTTTTCTAAGCGCCTTTTTATTTATTCTCTTAAACTTAACTTACCCTCACGAACTTCTCAGTGAGTACACACCATAGGCGCGCTGCATTCGGTCAATAACACACGGGTATAGGCTTGCCTAAGGATCACGTACTAATCGCACATTAATTTCATCCCCAACATTAATCAAGTTTGGACTACCATTCGCGAATTGAACACCCCATGCTTGCAGTCCATCAAAATAATCATCTATTGGCGTATTAGTCCAAACTGCACTGGTTTGTGCTCCACTAAATATTTCTACATTCATGGCTGGAGAAGAACATTTATATTCAATGATTGAACTCAGCTCCTTGATATTAGGCATACGCCAATCTGAGTATCCGCTAACGCTCGCATTGTTCGCAACGTCCACAGCACGTAACGCTTCGATAAAACCGTATTTTTGCTGCTGAGCAAGGTCGAGCGAACAAGCTCTCTCAAAAGAATTCCAGTTATAGCCTAATTCACAACGCATCCACATTAGACCTGTCAGTTGATCCGTTACAACTTCACTATCCGCATCGTCTAAAGTGAAGCGATCGGTCGGCGTAGACGCCAATACATCAATACCAAGATCATCCGCACAAATACTGCCACCCGATGTACGAGCATGACCCGCCGAATTCACCAAGCGAGCAGCCTGCAGAGTAGCCGAGTTCAAAGTTTTTAACTCCGCACCTTCATTAACACCAGAGAGAATATTCATAGCCCATATCTCGCTTCCGTTAGAACCTTGTACTGTCGTATCAGAGAGATAATTATCGCCGAGAGACACATTCGGGAAGTAATCGCGATCAATAGAAAACGCACCATTATCTAAAATAATTTTTCGATAAACGGCTATGCTTCTTAACTCGCCAATCCCTGGTAATCGCCAACCGGTCATACCACACATCTTAGTGCGATTCATTTCTGCGATAAAAAACTGCGTATCACAGATGGTAATATTTTTTTGGGGATCAGATAAGCCACATTCCAGACTACCTTGCTTACCTGCGCCCCCAGCATTCCTTTTCGGGTCCGGATCATACCAGTGAAAATTTTGCGCGCTAGCTCTAATGCCGATATCACCGCCCTGCTTCACCTCCCAAATCAAACCAGTAAAATTATCCCTAACACAATTCCATGAACTCGCACTATCCGCTAACGCATTGCCATTTTCATCTAACTTAGTGAAATCAAACCCGTGCAAACCAGCACCCACTTTCACCAATGAAGTATCCGCATCACGACCAAGCTTATGATCTAAGCGCGACTCGAGAGCAGGATCAATCTGCTCAACATATTTTAGTGATTGAAATTGACCTGAATCATTAATGGGCCGGCGCATAACATTATAATCAACCAGATCATTCTCACTGATGGATGCGTCAAAAAACCTAAGCGTATTATGTACAATGACATCTGATGATGCAGCAATAGACATACTGATCTGCTCATTATCCTCAGCATAGCCATCATCTATCACTTCTATCGTAAACTTCATTGATGTTACAAATGCAGGAATCGTAATCGGCGCAAATTTTCCATAGACCATCCCTTGTTCATCAGAGATTCGGAAGTCGCCAATGACATCCGCATGATTGAACACTTCCGGCGACCCACTCACCGTCAAACTCACAACCGCATCGACGGCGCTATCGCCTTCTAACGTAATATCAAAACTCGTTTTTTTTCCGAATTCTTCAGCTAAAACAACCTCGGCACCCTCACTTATTGTCATTCTAGCAATCGGTAAATCATCGTCATTAAGAATGATACCGATCCCAATATTTCTAATTATATCTGCATTTGTCGCGTTCGAAATCCGCACGCCAAGTAGCTCATTTTTTTCGTAAGTCTCATCACCTATAATTTCAAACTCAAGTGTTTTTTCTTGCTCACCAGGCTCAAATATCAATGTTTCGGGTTCTTTTTGTAGAAAGTCTTGGCCAGCAATCGCAACATACTGAGCAGCTTTACCTAGAGGGATAGCCTCAACAACACCAAGTTCATTACCTAATTCAATTAAATCGGTAAGCAATTCTGTCGAGGAAGTGTCGATAGAAGCATAATCAACAGTCACTGTTTCTGTTCTTTTAGGAGATAAACGAACTTGAAATTTGAGCAAGGTAACGCCATCATCAATCCCTTCGTTTACCTCAGCTCCACTAATGTACAACCCTGGTGCCTCAGGCTCCGGTGGAGCACCTCGTTTTGAGCACGAGCACCCCGACAGTCCTGCAAGCCAAGCAAGCAATATTATTATGAGAAAAATCCTTGTAACCACACTAGACCTCACGTAATTTAGCAGTCTATCGATGCTGCCATCATTAAATTTGTCCAAATACCTGACTAAAACAGAACGCACTATACCATAATCACAGGCAAGGTGCACAAACCCAAAACCTACACCTTAGAAAACTCTAATGTTAAAAAAAACAATGAGTTAAAAAGAATCGAGAATGCTTTCCAACAAACATTTGACCACTAGAAATTAGTAAAAATACGACAATAAATAAGACTCAGCATAACGTATAATCTCCCTCAGCTTCATGAAAGAAACGCGAACTAGATCACGTTTTTCAAAAGATAATAGCAGGCACACTTAAAAGGATATTTCTAGCCAGAACCTCATTAATCGCGATTTTTCTGTCATTTTGCGCCTTTGCTCACAAATGAAAGATCATGAGTAGCTAGCACTACATGGATGCTATCAGTTCATGGCGGGTAAATTTTTTTGACTACACGCTGCTTCTATATGAAAACAATTTTTAATTCTGAAGCCTGCCAAAGCTATTTTGGCCATGCACTCGGGGCTATAATAAAAAACGCTCATTGCAGAAAAACTTAACTACTCTCATCATCAATTGCTGCAATAACTCGCGTAACAACACTCTCAATTTTTTCTTTACTTATGCCAAATCCCTCAGAAAAAGGATTAGCCGTCATAACAATAACCAGCTCACGATCAGGCACGATGTAAACAACCTGGCCACCTTCTCCATATGCCATAACCCCGAAGTTTCGAACCCACCAAAAATAGCCATAACCACCCTCGTCTACAGCGACTTGTGAACTTGTGGCATCAATAACCCACTGCTCAGGGACGACTTGAACTCCATTCCATTCGCCGCGATTTAACACAAGCCTCCCTAATTTTGCTAAATCTCTTGGCTTTAAATACAAGCCAAATGCCCCCAAAGGCCGTGCTGTATCCCATGCGTGCTTTTCCCAAATAAAGTCTTCTATCTCCAACGGTTTAAGCAGTTTTTCATATATGTAGCTATCAAAATCCAACCCACTACTAGGAATCAGCTTGAATAAGATATCCGCTACGAGCTGCGCGTCTCCATCGCTAAAATTAAATGTAGAACCAGGATCATATTGCAAAGATCGACTTAAAATATACTGTGGCATTTTTTGACTGGTGCTTAATATCATTTTTTTTGTATCTGACCCATTATCAAAAGCCAAACCAGACCGCATTGTCAGCAGGTTTTCAATGGTAATTAATTGTTTCTCCTGAACACCGTCAAAATGATCCTTACCTATGTATTCTGGTTTTATTGGATCCAATATACTCGCAATAATACCTGGATTTTCATCGAGAAAAATACCAAACACTAAAGACAATACGCTTTTGGTAACAGACTCAATTTGCACAAGTCTGTTGATATCTGCAAGATCTTTGGTATAACCCTCGGCTACAAGCTTATCGTTTCTCACAACCAAAAAACTGTAAGCCATAATGAAGTCTTGCTCCGAAAACACTTCCTCGTAAAGCGCATTCAACTTCGTAACATCTAGACCAGCAACAGTTGGAGACTCGATCTCCCACCCATCATTCTGCTCCGTTGGCGTCATATTGAGCTCTATTTTTAAATCGTTGTCTGACACACAGGCAAACTGAGCCGCAAGCAAAAGAATAACAATAATTCGAAAGGAAATTCTCACCAAACTTTACTCACACCAAAAAAAACGCCATGCTTGATTTGTTGAAACTCTGCAAAATCATTATTTTGCTCGTATTCAAGTTTATAACCAATATGTTGCTTCCATGTTTTTGATAACCGGTATTCAAAAGTTAGCAAGCTTTCTAACATAAGATACTGATTGGGAAAAACCAATGTAATATTCTCATTCATTCGTTGCAACATAATCGCAATATCCGACTCATCGTTATTATATAATTGATTATTTAGCGGGCGGGATAATCCTGATACAATAGGAAGTCTGATTCGCCAATTAAATCGACGATCTTGCTGCATAGGCAACTCAAAGTCTAAATGCAAACCCAGTGCATATTGCATTATCCAATATAAATGTGACTCATCGATTTCTGGGTAAAACTGATATTTGCCTCCCGCCTGAACAAACGCACCAGCAAATAAAGAAACTTCTTCGAGATTCCCTAAGTACGCAGCATGCCTCGCCCAGGAAATGTTGACATATGCATTGTATAGATCAGCGTCCGTCCCAATTCGACTATTAGCATCCCCGTATCCGAACTGCATTCCAATATTCCATTTATCGATGCTATCTTCAGCCACGTAGTTAATAAATACTTCTCCACTCGCACCTTGATGGCGAACGGGAATAACTAACTCATCAACTAACTGTACAAAATTTCCCGCCATTGAAAACTGTGTGTAGTGCTGAAATGCTTGCCTAGAGTCCTCTGAAGACCGAACAAGGTCATCAGCAAACCCAGAATAACAGGCAGCAGAAAGCATTATTGCAAAAACAAACAACATGAATTTTTTCATCGCAATCTGTGAGATATTTTTTTTGAAGGGTGTGAACATAGTAATAACAAAAGGTGCTCTCACACCCTGATAGATACTGATTGAATTTTTACCAATTAAGCCTTCCCTTCTAATGAGAAAGGGGCTTATCTGCTCTAAGATTTATTCTTATTAATTATCGCAGCATTGACATCCGTGCTGTTACCTTGAACCCAAGCCTCTCCTTCTGGCCTAGTCTCGCGTTTCCAAAACGGCGCCCGATGTTTTAAATCATTAATAATAAACCGCGAAGCATCAAAAGCCATTGCACGATGCTTTGACCAAACACCTACAAGCACTATCGCTTCATCTGGCTTAATTTCACCGACACGATGAATAACAAATGCATCAATCACATCCCATTCTTCCATCGCCTCGGTACAAATCCGTTCAATATGTTTTTCTGTCATCCCTGGGTAGTGATCTAGATACATCGCCGAAATATCTTCAACACCTTCATTAAAATCTCGCATAGTGCCAATAAAAGCAACAGTGCCCCCGTGTTTGCCTTTTTCAAGATAAGACTCTTGATACTTAGCCATTTCCATCCATGGATCAAAAGACTGATCAGTAATAACGACTTTCAAGTCTATCCTCCCGTTACTGGCGGAAAGAAACCGACTTCATCACCATCTCTTAACACATGTGTGTTATCTGTATACTCCATATTGACTGCAATTAAAGTATTTTCAGGCAACGGATCACTCGAAATTTTTTGCCACATATCAACAATCGTAGCACCGGCATCAAGCTCAACCGAGTCTTCAGCCTTCCCCATGATCTCGCGCATGTTCGCAAAATATTTAATATCTACTTTCATGTTTCTCTACGCCTCTTCATCACGACGCCAGGTTCCGGACTTCCCGCCCGACTTCTCCATCAATTGAACCCCTGTAATCTGCATTCCACGATCCACAGCTTTACACATGTCATATATCGTCAGCAACGCCACTTGAGCGCCACAAAGAGCTTCCATTTCAACGCCAGTCTGTCCATTGCACCGAACCGTGCAACTACAATGCACTGAATTTTTATCCGGCTCAGGAGTCAAATCGAGTTCTACATTGGTCAGTAATATCGGATGACATAAAGGCACTAGATCAGGGGTTTTTTTTGCGCCCATTATCCCCGCCGTTCTTGCAATCCCTAACACGTCACCTTTTTTATGTGTTCCATCCATAATTAACTTTAATGTTTCAGGCAGCATGAAAATACGACCTTCAGTTACAGCTTCCCGAGTTGTTATTTCTTTACTGCCAACATCCACCATATGCGCCTCCCCGGACGCATTAAAATGTGTAAGCTTATTATCCATTTTGGCTCTCTTTAAAATAAAGTTCTATATGACTAGCTCCTGAAAGAAAGTCTCTCTCAAGAATCTCTAAATAAATCACACCCAAGAATATTATCGACTTAGGCATAAGTATCTTCAAAAAATTATGGAATAGAGCCAGGCTTGCCTTAAGCCAATTCCGATTATCAAAATCGAATATATTCGCTTAACACCATGGTTCGCAAAGTGAAACCGTCAACGACATCCGCTTAGGTTTAGTGAAAAACACACAAATCTCAAGAACCTTTGCCATGTATACGGGATACTCTCGCACGAGTACAAAAGCAGCTTAATTAAGATCTTGCGACGTACTAACCACCAATTTGAGTCATGCTAATGCGACCAGAAAACTTCACCACAGACTCCTGCATCGCTGAGCGTTTTTTTGATTCAAATCCGTCTTTTGCCTTTTCCCGAAATGCACGTCTAAACACAGATACAATTTCTTCATCACTACAACCGCTCCTGACCAGGGACATCAAGCTAAATTCTTTATCAGAATAAAGACAATTCCTAATTCCACCATCTGCGGTCAAACGGATTCTCGAACAGTTTCCGCACAAACTACGCGTAAATGCTGGAATAATTGCTATTTTCCCTTTATATCCTGGCACCTGAAAAATATGATGCTCTGTTCGTGTGCCAGAAGCCAGTTCAATATTCGGATATCTCAGCTTTAAGTGCTTAATCATACTCTCAGCACTCAAAAAATACTCTCCAGTCTCCCAAATTTGATGCGCATCAAATGGCATAAACTCAATAAAACGCACAGTTACGGGAAGCTCTTTTGTTAATTCTGTAAAAATATCTAACTCGTCGTCATTAAAACCTCGCATAACCACATTATTAATTTTAACCCGTGGAAATCCTAGCTTAATGGCGAGCCGAATACTTTCTTGTACTTTATCTTCACCAGCTCGGCGCGTAATTTTTTTGAATTTTTTAGGCTCTAAGGTATCCAAGCTTATATTGATACCCGTTAAACCTGCATCCTTTAATGCTTGCGCATATTTTGGGAAAATAATACCGTTTGAGGTCATATGAACAGCTTTTATACCGGGTGTATTCACAGCGCCTTCTACAAGCCGGATAATGTCTTTTCTTACCAGTGGCTCACCACCGGTAAACCGCACTTTTTTGACTCCCATTTGGCCCAACACTCCGACAACTCTGAGAATCTCATCCGTAGAAAGAATTTGTTCACCGTCTTTAAAATCGACGCCTTCTTCAGGCATGCAATAGGTGCAACGAAGATTACACTTCTCCGTTATGGCGATTCGCACATAGTCGAATGTTCTTCCAAAAGTGTCCTGCAAGGGAGCATATCCTCTGTGGGGAGCCGTTCGACTCTTAGAGCCTTGATTTAGATCAAGATTTTTTTCGCTGCCGCTATTAACATTTGTCAGCACTTCTACACCCCCGAAAAACACATACTTAAAATTTTATCCCGTTCACTAATAGGTTACAAAGCCCATTCGAACCCTAATCAATAAAACCCTATTAAAAATAATTATTATTTAAGCTTTCATCCGTCGTTCAGGTTACCTAAAAGCCGCTAAATATTCAAGACAATATACTAACTCCGGTGTTAGAATAATTCAGTTATAGGATAAAAAAGCTATCTTCAGCGCCAAAAACAGGACGTTATTTGAAGTTTTCAAGTGCTTTTTAGGGTTAATTTGCTTAAACATATCGATTTAACTCTCGCCTTCATTCCTTTGTATTTGTGAACTATATCAAAGTATATATCGTACAAAACCGCATTTTTTTAATGAATAACTGGTGTTACGCAGGACTCAGCTAGAATACGGGTTGTGGCGTCACATAAAAACCGTAAGTTATTGATTATTTATTGCAAGCGCAATACATCAGTGAACAATTACTATCACCTTACTTCTTCTCATTTATAAAAATCCCTTACTAATAGTAAAATTACCACGATCACTCGCCACAAGTAACTTACTGAACTTAGGTGATCGCAGCGAGGAATAAACCCTCTGAGCATATTTAACGAAAATGCACGAAAAAACAGCTTTTAACATTTACACCCGATCCTTACCACCCCTACTGTCCGACGACACCCTGTGATCTTTTCGTATTAACAATACACTTTGCGCTTCCACTCCCACCCCCTGCTCGTTACCAAAAAATATTACAGCACAACGAGTTAATTTGACATTATCTCAAAAATAAGTCGAAATACCTCAAATTCACATTAAAAAAGATCTTTAATTATGACAATACTTAATGGTTTGTGGAGCGATATTCCTCCTTTAGATGAAGCGAGATCTCACCCGGCTGTAGCAACCTATCAAGGGAAAATATATGCCTTCGGCGGCGGCGGCCCAAACTTCAAAAGCCTTAACAGCACGGTCGTTTATGACCCTACGTTAAATCAGTGGGAAAGTAGATCACCGATGCCTACCAAACGATCTGGCACTGCTGCATTTTGCGTTGGTGATGCAATATACATCATCGGTGGCGGCTACAAAAAACCCGACGGCAACTTTCAATTCCTAACAACCGTCGAAATCTATTACCCAGAAACAGACACCTGGGAAAAGGGTCCCGATATGCTGCAACCTCATGATTACCCAGCAGCCATTTACCACGATGGCTACATTTACATATTAGGCGGGCACCACCCCGAAGCATGCTTAGGAGGCCCAAAAACAGATCCCGGTTTTGAGTTTTGTGAACGCTGGAAACCGAGTAATCAAAGCTGGGAAAAAATCGCTAACCTCATCAGCCCGCGCTTTGCCGCATCAGGGTTTATTTTTAACAACAAACTAAACGTCGCAGGGGGTATTGGCTACAGGCCGGAAGGCTTCAATAACTTTGACTTTATAGAAACCCTTGAACCCGCTGAGGAAAAAGAACAATGGGTCATTTCTGACAACTTTAAGCTTCCCTGGCCCGCAGCCGGGCAAGGCATGTGTGTTACCCAGAACCACCTGTTTTTCTTTGGCGGCTATAGCACAGAAAACATTCACAATCGTGCGTCTGTAATGGCAGAAAATAGTAGCACTTGGATCGAACTTCCTAATATGCCGCTCGCTAGAGCGGCGATGGGAATTAGTATTTGCGAACATTCTATTTATCTCATTGGGGGCTGGGCTGATGATGGTAGAACCCCCCTCAGCTCCGTCACAAAATATAGCTGGGGATAACCGAAGGCCGTTGCACGACTCATTTCAATCTAATACTTGCGATCAAAAGAACTCGCCCTTGGATAACGAAACACTTCTACGCTATAGCCGACATATCTTGCTAGATCAACTCGAGTACGCGGGTCAACAAAAGTTATTAAATGCACGAGTATTAATTTTAGGAGCGGGTGGCTTAGGGTCACCCGCCGCAATGTACCTCGCAAGCAGCGGCATTGGGCATATTGTAATATGCGACTTTGACATAGTCGACATCAGCAATCTGCAACGTCAAATTCTACACTCTGAATCTGATCTTGCAAAAAACAAAGCGGATTCGGCGAAGCAAACTTTGGCTAAACTTAACTCGCAAATACAAATTACCTCTATCAATAAAAAACTAGATACAACAGCTCTGCGTGAAGAAGTCAGTAAAGCAGATGTCATACTCGACGCAACAGATAATTTTGCGTCACGCTTTTCACTTAACCAAGCTTGCATACTTGCGAGAAAACCTCTCATTTCTGGCTCAGCCATTGGAATGGAGGGACAGGTTAGCGTCTTTAGGTTAGACCAGGCCGGAAGCCCTTGTTATCAGTGTTTGTATAGTAACGAGGAATCCGAACCCGAAGAGAATACATGCACCCAAAATGGCGTCTTAGCACCCATGGTTGGAATCATTGGCAGTATCTTAGCAACCGAGGCCATCAAAGTAATCACCAAGATCGGAAAAGATTTGAATGGAAGGTTATTATTACTGAATGCCTTAACCATGGAATGGAGAAGCATAAAGCTCAGCAAAGACTCTCGGTGTCCCAGCTGCTCAACACACTACTGAGACTACTGAAAAGCTATTTCACATGACAAGTCAAACACAACTCGCTACCTGCATTTGCGGAAACCGTAGAACTCACCGATGCTGGCCTGGCGACGCTTGGCTCCACTCGACCCACCCGCAAAAAGCTTGGAGAAAATTCACCACTAGGGCTACCTTCAGCGGGAACGCCGTGCGGATCATGGCACGAGGCACACTCTACCTCATAACCATCCCCAGTATCATATAAACGCACTTCATTAGGATCGGCATGATTATTTGCATTTAGGTCAAAAAATGCGATTTTTGGTCCTGCCACATCCGGCTCATTATAATCGACACCCGCACCAAATTCGGTTGGATAGCGCACGCCTATAGGGTGATCATCTGCTAAAAAACCACCATCTCGAGCATTAAATCCAAATGCGTATTCTCCGGTAGATTGATCTACCACCACACGCTCATTCGACTGACCGCCTATCACAAACAATCTAAAATCAGGAACATTGGTCGATTCAGGGTTGTGGCAAGCTAGACACGCTGAACCACCCGTGGCAAAACCAGCATGCCCACCATCGTCAGCCACTCCTGGGCTTATATTGCTTATTCTGCGTTCCTCAACGACATTACCATCAGCATCCACTCTATTCTCCAATAAATTACCACTCCACTGATCGAGAAAACTCGAATTTACAAACGTTTCTTGTGCTTGACTGTAACCTGCTCTAAAAGCTCCGGCTAACTGTGTTGGCATATTAATAACGGAATCTATTGCGGTGGCACCGTCATGACATGACAAACAAGTTAATGAGTTTGGCCCCGGCTGAGTCGCTTCTTGCTGCGCAGTGTCACTACTAAAAAGTGTGTAGTTTCTTTGGGTTACTGTTCGATTCCATAACGGTGCAGCGGCTGTGGAATTTGCACCATGGGGAGTATGACAATACACGCACACTTCGTAATAATTATTACGAAAACGATCCATAATGTTTTGCGCTGAAGTATACGACATCGTTAAGTTATGCCGTGAATTGACGATGCTATCCACATTCGTGGCTTTCGTGCTACCTGAATCAGCGCCTTCAAACCAGCCATCTGCAATCACGTTTCCAAAACCCAACAACCCAATCACGGTTATCACCGCAAAAATGATACGTTTCTTCATTGTGAACATAATATAGCCCTGCAGACTCATAAACAGATTACTCGTAGATTCAATTGCTAATCAATATATCAAAGAATATTTGCCAGGTAATGTACGAGACCCTTACAAAAGTGTCAAATCTAACGAGTACACCAACCATATTATATGGTTGGTGTACTCGTATTCCTATATAATCCAAGCCTTTTTCAAAACAACACGATAAGATACCGACTTTCTACATCAGACAGACAATGAGAATAAAATATGATCAACATTATAGACCTCACCAAAACCTATGCTTCGGGTACCAAAGCGGTGGTAGATCTTAATTTGACAATAGAGGAAGGCGAAATATTTGCCCTGCTTGGGCCTAATGGCGCCGGGAAAAGCTCAGCGATCAAAATACTAACGACACTTAGCGGATTCGACAAAGGTCACGTAACAATCGCTGGATATAATGTTGATAGCGAACCTACCAAAGTTCGGCAATCTATCGGATATGTCGCGCAAGAAACCGGGGTAGATTACTTTTTGACTGGCCTAGAAAATATGAAGCTGCAAGGCCAGCTTTACCGAATGACGAAACAAGACATCATTAGCCGCATTGATGAATTATCAAAATACTTTGATCTCACGAAACCATTAAATGATTTAGTTTCAAGTTATTCAGGTGGCATGCGGCGTAAACTTGATATCGCCATGGCTTTGATTCACCGACCCAAGGTCTTATTTTTAGACGAACCAACACTTGGGCTTGATACTAAGAGTCGCCATAGTCTGTGGAAATATATCGAAAAACTAAATGCAGATTTCGGACTAACCATTTTATTAACGACTCACTATCTTGAAGAAGCCGACAATTTATCACACCGCGTGGCCATCATAGATGAAGGCCAAATCAAGGTTATCGATACCGCTGAAACATTGAAAAGCAATATCCATGGTGATGTAGTATCCCTAGAATTTGCTGAAAATGCCCACAACACCGATGAACTTTCCTGGGAACTCAAGCAACAAGACTTTGTAAAAGACACCGTTTGGGAAAATAAAAAATTGCATTTGTATGTTAATAATGGAGCTGAAGCAATTCCTAAAATCGTCACATTTACCAATAAAAATGGCGTGGAACTCAATAATATATCATTTTCTCGACCGACACTTGATGATGTTTTTATTCAATACACCGGCAATAGCCTAGACGGAGATAAAGAAGAAACCGGCGAACAATGGTGGGAAAAATGGGCCGGCAAGGGCGGTGGCAATTGGAATAACAAGTGGACACAGACCGAAGAAGAATCTCAGGACGATACCAATATCGACCATAAATCAAACGAAAAGCGGGGGGAATGGCAAGCATCAGCGACACCTACCCCTGATAGCACAACAGAAAAAAATAATAACGACGACTGGAAAAAATGGCAGGGTAGCAATAACTGTAAAGAGGAGAATAAAAAAAAATGGCCCTAAGCTCGCTGACTCAATTACTTGCTAAGCAGTTATTTACCTAAAATAGAAACTTTTTTATACCTACCGATACGCAATAATACCCAAAGGACACGATAATGTTTGTGGATACCTGGCACCTCTTTAACAAATACATGAAAATTTCAATGCGGATGCCGCTGTGGTCACTGTTCTCATTAGTTCAGCCGTTACTTTGGTTATTTATTTTCGGCGCATTATTTCAAAACTTCGCCCACCTACCCGGCTTCCCAACGGATTCCTACATCGACTATTTCGTACCTGGCGTTGTAATCATGACGGTATTATTTGGCTCATCTTGGTCAGGCGTCAGTTTATTACGTGAAATCAGTGCGGGCATAGTAGATAAAATGTTAGTCTCGCCTGCATCGCGCTCTTCCATTGTGCTTAGCAGAGTGCTTCACTCGGCAGTACAAGTGGTTGCACAAACTCTCATTGTACTGGTTGCAGCGTGGATACTCGGTTCGAGCTTAAGTGTAAATCCCGTCTATTTGCTGCTTGCTATGTTAATCGTGTTATTACTAGGGATTGCTTTTGCAGCGATTTCCAATGGCCTCGCAATAATGCTTCAGCGTGAAGAACCGTTGATTATTATGGGAAATATGATGACCTTACCGCTAATGTTCTTTTCCACCGCAATGGTTCCCGAGCAATTTATGCCCGAGTGGATCCAATATATTGCGATGATTAATCCTGTTGAGTATGCGGTTTCTTCGGTAAGGGCTGTGCTCATAGGCGAAGTAGATTTAGCGAGCTATACCACCGGACTTATCGTCATGCTGGTCTTTGCAATCACCACCCTGGCTTGGGCCATCTCTGCATTCAAAGGACTTAGGGATTAGCGCACGTAGGCGTTAGAAATTCTTGAATCAAGAAAAACCAGTTGGATCGCGATTCGTGACTTAAACCTAGAATCCGCAATTGATCGCTAATCTCGTGACATAACTCACTGAAATGCCAGAGTTAACGACTGAATCAAGCTTTCATTCTGGAGGTGAGTCCCGCTACG